>CAYIQK010000155.1:0-3484 GCA_964365515.1 uncultured Planctomycetales bacterium
ACCATCGGGGAAGAATTTGACAGACTCGACAATGAGACGACAGATATCGACGTTGTTTTAGATGAGGTCCGCATGGCAGGAAAAGGAGTAGATGTTTCTTCCAGTCCGATGACAGTCGATACGTTCACAAAAGGCGGTATCGACTTGAATCCGGCGTTGCTGGACCTGCAGATCAGGCGCGACGGAAACGGCGTGCCCTTGCCGTTGCCGATGCAGCCGATTGAGCATATGCACATTGAAGGCTTCCTGCCTATTATCATCAACGTGACACCGTTGACGAATCTGCCGCTCCTATTGGGATTGGCGGATATGGATACGGCACCTGAGACCGATCAGGTAAATCCGGCACTAAAGGCGCGTGAGCCGGAAGAGATAAGCGCGTTGAACTAGAGGGTCAAGGGGCAAGGAACAAGGGTCAAGGCTCGACCCTTAACCACCCTTGCCCCCCTTGTTCCCTGACCCTTGCTACTTGACCCTAAGCCAATGATTACTTCTATTCATAAATCTCATAATACACTGTCCTATCGCATTTTATCCGCCTTTATCGCCTTCACGTTTATCTTCAGCCTTGTCCTGCCGCCCGGCTACGCCCAGCAGTTAGTGCCGCAAACATTGTTAAATCTGCCCGTGCCTGGGACGATGGTGACACCCACGCCGGGTTTCACGCCGGCGTTGATCAACGGCATTACCATCCATCCGGAGAACCCGCTGGAATTCGATTTTATCGTCGGCACCGGTGACGAGAAGCTTCAGGGGAAGGCCTTTGAAGAAGAATCCACCCGGCTGATCAAGTACTTCCTGGCCGCTTTAACCGTGCCGGAAGATGAAATGTGGGTGAACTTGTCTCCGTACGAAAAAGACCGCATTGTTCCGCAGGGATTCGGGACAACGGAGATGGGCCGGGACCTCTTAGCACAGGACTATATCCTCAAGCAGTTAACGGCGTCGTTGATGTACCCGGAGGAAGAGCTGGGTAAGAAGTTTTGGGATGAAATTTACCGCAAGGCTCGCGAGCAATACGGCACAACCGAGATTCCGGTCAATACCTTTAACAAGGTCTGGATCATTCCCGAGAAGGCCGTTGTCTATGAGCACGGCAACAGCGCGTTTGTCGTTAAAAGTCATTTGAAAGTTATGCTGGAAAATGATTATAAAGCGATGAGTCACCAGGACACAAAGTCACAAGGTCACCAAAAAGCTGTTACGGGTGACGTGCTCCGACGCTCGGCTAAAGCCTCGGTCGGAGTCCCGACCGACATCGAAGATGGCGCGTCGGGAGTGACCTCTCAAATCATTCGCGAGGTTATCCTCCCCGCCATCGAAAAGGAAGTCAACGAAGGCAAGGGGTTCGCGAATTTACGGCAGATTTACAATTCGGCGATTCTGGCGGCGTGGTTCAAGCAGAATCTCCGGCAGCCCCTTCTGGGGCAGGTCTATGTGGACAAGACCAAGACCAAAGGCGTCGACGTTGAGGATAAGGAGATCAACCAGAAGATTTACGCGCAGTATCTGGAGGCCTTCAAAAAGGGCGTTTATAATTACATTAAGGAAGACACCGATCCGGTGACGCAGGAAGTGATTCCCAGAAAATACTTCTCCGGTGGGACAACGATGACCGTTGGAAATTTGCTGGAGACATTCAATGCAACAAATAAACTCCCCGACAACAGAGAATATCAAGAAATTGTAGGGGAATTCCTTGCCCAGCAGGAGGACTATAATGGCGGCGTATTGAATGTCAATCTGGTCGAATTATCCGAAGGTATGCCTGTGGCCAAGGCCCAAGGACTGATTGAAAAAGCCAAAGCCGTGTACGAGGCTGAACTCACGGCCCGTGCGGCCAGCAATTTAGAAGAAGCCAATGAAATCGCCAATGCGCAATTTGATAAAGAAGCCGTCACCTCCTCGCCGGTGGAAGAAGTTCGTGTCAAATTGGATCCCAATAAATACGTTAAATTGGGGACAGATCCTAATGGCATTGCCTGGGGTGAAATGCCATTAGATATAACCGACCCTTCGACCGTTCAAAATTTTTCTCGTTTTATGGAAAGAGCAGGTCTACCGTTAGGCAAAGATTCTTCTCTTATTGGCACAGAGGGTGCAAAAGTAATAATAATGGTAGATTCTGATGGCAACCCATCTTTCCCAGCCATAACTTTAGATCGAGGGCACATTATTCAACTTGTACCATATCCTGTTCCATACTCTGATTATTTAACCCTTCTCATGTTTCGGGGAAATAATATCACTTTGATAAATTTTAATCCTGATGAACATCTCAGCCTGGTCCCGGTGGAAGAAGTTGAATATGATCCACAAAAAGGTGGGGGTGTAAATTTTATTATTCGTCTGTTTGATCGTTCAACCGCCGCCTTGCCGGTGGACGACCCCAGAATCATTGTTATCGATTGGCATCCTGAACGCGCAGTAAATTACAAGAGGGTTTTTGATGAACTTGGCTATACCAATGTGGTTTTTACTGCGAATACCGAAGAGGCTTTAAAGGAAACCCAATCCGATCAGTCCACAAAAAAAGTGGTTATGTACCTGGCAAATCCGCCGTTTGATTTGGGACTGATCTTAGCCCAACGAAAAGAAAGATTGCCGGAGATCGCCCTTGAAGATGTTCAAACAACATTTATCATAAGGCGAGGTAGAAGTGGAAATTGGAAGGAAGTCATTGAAGCGGCCATTACCGAAGCTAGAGAAAAAACCACCTCCTCGCCGGTGGAGAATCATCGTGTTTTATCCCGCGCGTACGAACTCCTGAAAGACAATGGTTCTCGCCTCGGCAATCTTAAGAGTGATGATGTAATAAAGTCTAAGGGGAGATGGATATCGTTTGATAATGGATGGAGAATAGAAATGGATGGGAACCTCCATTCTAAAGGAATTTCGATTACGTTTTCTTACGCCTACAGTTTGAAGGAAAGTTTTTCTATAACATATACTGACAGTCAGATATTGACTGAAAAAAGAGTGGAAAATATCCTGAAAAAATTAGAGCGTGCTGTGAAAAAAGCGCTTGATCGATCCTCCTCGCCGGTGGCCAGGGTCTTGCTCGTTGACGACAATAGCAATTTACTTAATGACCGTAGAAGAATATTAGAGAGGGGCGGTTATATAGTGACAACTGCGAATGATGGAATTGAAGCCCTTCAAGCTTTTCAAAATAGTTTATTTGATCTGGTGCTTACTGATTATGAAATGCCCAACTTGGACGGCCCCGGCTTAATATCAAAGATTCGCGAGCATGAAAAAGTAAATTTAAAACCAAGCATCCCTGTTCTTATGGTTTCGGCTGCTATTAGCGAAGAAAAAGAAACAAAAGCACGGGAATTAGGTGTTCCTTTGTATTCGAAAGTAACAGGCAAAGGCGAATTGCGCAACATCGCGACAACAGTCGAAGAGACATTGAAACAAGCTTCTTCCTCGCCGGTGGGGGAAGTTAAAGAGTTCAGCCGTTCTCTTCCCCAATATGAAA
>CAYIQK010000156.1:0-3438 GCA_964365515.1 uncultured Planctomycetales bacterium
CCAATGCTTGTCGAAAATCTTGTGTCGTCAAAATTAACCAACCCTGAGACCTGCAGGGTGTTGTTGGGCGTCGTCGTCCCGATGCCGACACGGCTGGTCATGCCGTCGATCGTTAGGACATCGCTGGCCGTTCCGCCGAGGAAAATTTTTTGTGTCCCACTTCCGCTGATATTTCTTAACCGAAACTGTCCGTCTGTGGCGCCGTCGACATTGATGTCTGTATCATCCAAAAATACACCGGCCGGAGAGTAGCCTTCTGCGGCATAAATATGCAGCCTGGAAGTTGGCGTTGTCGTCCCGATGCCGACGTTGAGACTTGTGTCCGTAACATAAAGAGTACTGAGAGTTTGTGTCCAGGACCCTGAGGCGAGCAACGGCGCCCAGGTACTGGCGGCATTGCAGATCATCACCTGACCAGAGTTGGTGTCAAAGTAAAGTGTCCCCTGAGCGCCGGGATCACAGGCTCCCGCCAATAATGTCGGCCGGGGGACAAGCTGGATGCGGTCGTACTTGCCGAACGGCGACGGATAATAGGTGCTCAGTTGCACCACCCCCTGGGCGTGCACGGCATTTGCCGCAAACAAAAAAATGAGGAAAAAGAAGAATCTTTTCATGGCGGATAACCTCCTTTTAAGAAATACCACATTCAAACCCTAAATCCGAAACTCTAAACTCTAAACAAACTCAAAATTTAAAAAATCCAAAATTCGAAACAAAAAATAATGAAATCGTACCGTTTTGAGTAGGGGCGGTTCGCGAACCGCCCCTACTATTATCAATACAAGTATACGTTATGAAAGGCAAGAAAACAATGAGTCATAAGGCCTTCGTGGAAAAATGCGCCAGCGATGAGGCGCAACGCAAAACGGGGTCAGGAGCCCTTTTAGGTTACGCCAAATGGACACCTGGAATCTTCTGAAAATCTTTTTTATTAGCCGTTAACAGCGGATATTTCCAGTGGATCGCCGTCGCGGCTATGAAGATATCCTGGTTGGCGATCAATGCCCCTTTTTTCTTTAATTCTGTGTAGATTTTTGACGCCTTCCACGATATGGGTTCCGTGATGTCTAAGACCTGGCACAAATCAACCAATTCCCGTCTTTGTTGAATATGTGCCTCATTTTCAACGCCCCGAAATAACTCATAAACCGTCATCACCGAAACAACCGCTTGCGAATTCAGCAGCATTGTTTCAACATTTTTATTTTTGTCCCGTCCGGCCATGAAATCAAACAATACGCAAGTGTCAATAACGACTATTCCCTCCAATTCGCCCTCCCCTCCGACAGTCTTTTCATCTCACTTTGATATTCTTTTTCGTTGAGGCATCCTTTGAGTTTTTCAATCATACTTTTTCTCTTATTGTGGCCTGCCGCAAAATATTCGACAACGGCCTCTGTAATGATTTTTGAAAAACCTTTCATGTTTCTTGTGACGGCTTCCGTTGTTAATTTTTGCTTCAAATGATCAGGTAATTCTATCGTCGTTCTCATCTCAATCCCTCCTCAATAGAAGAATAACATACATGCACATGCATGTCAATCCCCAGTCTCAATTTCACGGGACACTTCCGCGCGCGGGGTTAACCGCCAAGAAATTTTTTCAGATACCGTCCGGTATGCGAAGTTTTGTGGCGGCTGAGTTCCTCCGGCGCTCCGGCAAAGACGACCTCGCCGCCTTTGCCGCCGCCCTCAGGTCCCAAGTCGATGATGTAGTCCGCGGTTTTGATGACGTCCATGTTGTGCTCGATCACCAGCACGGTATTTCCCTTATCCACCAGGCGCCCAAGCACATTCAAGAGCTTGTCCACGTCGGCGAAATGAAGCCCCGTGGTCGGTTCATCCAGGATATAAAAGGTGCTGCCGGTCGCCAGCTTGCACAATTCGCTCGCGAGCTTCACCCTCTGGGCCTCGCCGCCGGAAAGGGTCGTGGCCGGCTGGCCCAATTTGATATAACCTAACCCCACGTCCTGAAGGGTCTGCAGAATTTTTTTGATCCTCGGGATATTCACAAAAAGCTCAAGGGCTTCATCGACCGAGGCCTCAAGGATGCCGGCAATGTTTTTCCCTTTGAATTCAACCGCCAGGGTCTGCTCGGTGAAACGCCGGCCCTTGCAGACCTCACATTCCACATAAACATCGGGCAGAAAATGCATCTCGATCTTGATGATGCCGTCGCCGGCGCAGGCCTCACAGCGGCCGCCCTTGACGTTGAAGCTGAAGCGCCCCGGATTGTATCCCCGCAGACGGGATTCCGGCAGACGGCTGAAGATCTCCCGGACATACCCAAAGACGCCCGTGTACGTAGCCGGATTTGAGCGGGGCGTGCGTCCAATGGGCGACTGGTCCACCACAACGACCTTGTCGATGAATTCCATGCCGGTGATCTTTTTGTGTTTCCCCGGCTTTTCCCGGCTGTGATAAATCCTCTGGGCGAGGGCCTTGTACAGCACCTCATCGACAAGCGTGGACTTGCCGGAGCCGGAGACCCCGGTCACGCAGACAAAGGCGCCCAAGGGAATTGTCACGTCAACATTCTTCAAATTGTTCTCCCGGCCGCCGTAAATCTTCAGGCTTTTCTTCATGTCGAAGGGCCGCCGCTTGAGCGGAAGCGGGATCCGGAAACGACCGCTCAAGTACTGCCCGGTTAAAGAGCGTTCGGATTTCAATAGCCCCGGGACGCCTCCCGCGTAAATCACCTCGCCGCCGTGTTCGCCGGCGCCGGGCCCCAGATCAATCACGTAGTCCGCCCTGCGGATCGTCTCCTCATCGTGCTCGACGACAATGAGCGTGTTGCCCAGATCCCTCAAGGCGTGAAGGGTCGATAAAAGCCGCTCGTTATCTTTCTGATGAAGGCCGATGGAGGGTTCATCCAGGATATAAACGACACCCACAAGGCCGGAACCGACCTGGGTGGCGAGGCGGATCCGCTCGGCCTCCCCGCCGGAAAGGGTCGAACTTTGACGGTCCAAGGTCAAGTATTCCAAGCCCACATCAATGCAAAAATCCAGACGCCGCCGGATCTCACGCAAAATCGGTTCGCTGATGATTTGTTTGTCGCGAGGAAGGGACAAACCAGAAAAAAAATCTTTGGTTTCCTTGATCGCCAAGGCGCTCACTTGCGCGATATTGTGATCCGCGATTTTCACCGCCAGGGATTCCTTCTTCAGGCGCCTGCCCTCGCAGGACGGGCACGGCAGGACCGACATATACCTCGAAATCTCATCTTTGAGCCAGTCGCTGTCGCTTTCCTTAAACATCCTCTCCAGATACTTCACAACCCCCTCATAAGGTTTCCCCCAGATGGTGTCGGCACAGCCATAAAAAAGTATTTTTTGAAATGCCTTGGAAAGATCCCTGAAGGGCTGATAGGGATCCATCCGGTGAATCCCGGCGAGTTCACGCATCACGGCGCGGTAATACATCAGATACCCCCGCC
>CAYIQK010000157.1:0-3438 GCA_964365515.1 uncultured Planctomycetales bacterium
TGGCCTTGACGGGATCCATCACCCGGAAATAAACAACGGCATTGACCTTCGCCGAAACGTTGTCCCGCGTGATGATATCCTGCGGAGGGACATCGAGAGTGACTAAACGCAGACCGACAACCACCACCCGGTCAATCGGCCAGAAAGCGAAAATGACTCCCGGCCCCTTCTCTTTCCCCAAGACCCGGCCCAAACGAAAGATCACGGCCCGTTCATACTCATTGAGGATTCTGACACTATTGAACAACCATACCAAAACCAACCCGATGACTATCATGGACATTGACATAATCACTCCTTTCGTTCACCCCAAAAACTATTTCCTTTTGACTTTGACAGTGAGCCCTTTGATTTCCGTCACGATGACCCTGTCACCTTTTCTGATTTCCTCATCGCTGACGGCATCCCAGATCTCTCCATGAACAAAAACCCTGCCGCCTTCGGCCGGTGTGATCTGCGTCTGCGCCTCGGCCTCGCTTCCGACTAAGCCCTCCTTCCCGCCTAAGACTTTCGCCCGATGAGTCCGCACCACAGAACGGATCAAAAACAGCGAGATCGCGGCCGTCGTTAACGAAACGGCAAAAATGGCGTGACCTGAAACACGCATGATCGGGTCAACCGACTTGAAAAGAAGCATGGATCCCAAAATCAGACAGGACAACCCGCCCAAGGTCAATAAGCCGAAGGCGGGTGTATACGCCTCGGCAATCAGCAAAACAATCCCCAGAATCAGCAGGGCCAATCCCGCGTAATTCGTCGGCAATGTCTGCATGCCGTAAAACGCCAGGATCAAAAATATCGCTCCCAAAATGCCCGAGATGCCGATGCCCGGGTGCGTGATTTCGAAAAGGAGGCCATAAAACCCGAGAATCATCAAGAAATAAACGATGTTGGGATCCGCCAGGATATTGAAAAACTTCTGACGGGGATCCATCGCGATTTCTTCAATCACCGCCTCCTGGGTGTGCAGTGTGATTTCTTTGTCGTTGATTTTAACAATCCGCCCATCCAGCTGTTTGAGAAGGTCCCGTTCATTTTGGGCAATGATTTCGATGACACCTTTTTCCTTGGCCTCACTGTCCGTGATGGAGGCGCTTTCAACGACACTCGCCGCCGCCCAATCGACATTGCGGCCGCGTTTTTCCGCGAGCGCCTTGATGAACGCTGTGGTGTCATGAAGGATCTTGCTTTCCATCGGATCCTCATCGGGCCGGATGTCCTCTTTCTTCGACGATGCATCCATCAATTCCTTCCATTCCTTCCACTCATTCATTCGCTTCGGCGTCTCTCCTCCATCCAACTGCACCGGATGCGCGGCCCCGATATTCGTGGATGGGGCCATCGCGGCGACATGGCTGGCATAAGTGATAAAAACACCCGCCGATCCCGCGCGGGATCCGCCGGGCGCCACATAAACAATCACCGGGATCCTCGCCATCAAGATCGCCTTGACGATCGAACGGGTGGAATTGAGAAGTCCTCCGGGGGTATCAAGCTTGATGATCAGACACTGCGCGTTCGCGCGGTAGGCTTTGTCGATGGATTCGATGATATAGCCGGCAGTGACAGGATTGATCGTCGCGTCATCCAGCTGGATCATGTAGACTTTATTCTCGGCGGATAAAAGCTGTTGACCGGCGCAAACCCCCAGGAAAAGGGCCGCGCCGATAACGGAAGGGAAAAATCTGGCGAGATTTTTGAAAGGTCGATTCATCGATCGGTTTTGACAAACTCTACGGATTAACTGTTCTGCAGAAAATACGTGAGCAACCGGACGCCGGCGCCGGTGGCCCCATGGCCGAAATACAGACGTTGTTTATTCTCCACGAACGCGGTCCCGGCGATGTCTAAGTGCGCCCAGGGTGTGCCTTCGGTGAACTGACGCAGGAATTCCGCCGCGGTGATCGTTCCCCCGGCTCCCTTGGGGTACGCGGTGTTACGGATGTCCGCGATCTGGGACTTGACTGCCTCTTTGAGCTCGGAATAAACAGGCAGACGCCAGACACGATCGTCGGTCACCTCCGCGGCCCGGGATAATTTTTGAGCAAGCTTGTCGTCGCTGGCCACAAGACCCGTGTAATCGTGCCCCAGCGCGACGACGCACGCGCCGGTCAAGGTCGCGATGTCGATCAAGCGCGCCGGTTTATAATTTTTGATGATGTAGGAAAAAGCGTCCGCCAGGACAAGCCGGCCTTCGGCGTCTGTGTTGCCGATCTCGACGGTTTTGCCTGAATAGCCGCGGATCACGTCGCCGGGTTTGTACGAAAGCGCGTCAACGGCGTTTTCGGCCATGACACAGGCAAAAATGATGTTCTTTTTGATGTTCAAAGCGATGGCGTTCTTAAGCGTGCCGACGACGGCCGCGGCACCGCTCATATCCTGGCGCATGGTCTCGATGTGGCCGGTCGGTTTGAGGTTCAACCCGCCGGTGTCGTAGGTCATCCCCTTGCCGATCAAGGCCGTGTAATCGCCGTCTTTGGCCGCGCCTTTGTAGCGCGCGATGATCAGTTTGGGCTCTTTCTTGCTTCCCTGATTAACGGCCAGATGGAGACCGAGGCCGCGTTTTTCCATTTCCTTCTTGTTGAGGATTTCCAGAGAAATGTTTTTCTTCTCTTTGATCAATCCACGGACCGTTCTCTCGAAATAGGCCGAGGTGATCGTGTCCGCGTTGTCATTGATCAGATCGCGGGTCAGGTTGACCCCCTCACAAATCGTCACGGTGTCTTCGTATTCGTGTTTGGGCGCCGCGGCCAGGAAAATATGTTTTTTCGCGATCGTCTTGTCGTTTTTGTCCGGAGTCTTGTATTTTTCCCAGGAATAAGTCCCAATCAGCGCGGCCTCGATCACCGCCTTGACAACCTCGTCTTTGGATTCGTGAACGATGATTTCGACATCTTTGATTTTTTTGAGATACGCGGACAACAAGGCGCCGCGCACGGTCGAGCGTAACGCCGTCGTGCTCAAATCGCTTTTTTTGCCCACGCCGGCCAGAATGACCAGCTGTTTGCCGTGAACGAGCGGAAATAACTGGCCGTTATCCGCGCAAAACTGATCCGCGTCCAGAACGTGCCGGACGCTGTCTTTGAGCGTTCGGGGAAGCGCCGGGACATTGCAATTTTTAATCTGCTCCTTATCGACTAAGACCAGGGCCGCTTCTTTGTCGAACTTCGCGGGATATCTGAAACTGATCACGTCACTGCCCCTTTCGCTGCTGAATTGGGATATAGTCTCTTTGTTTCTGCCCGACGTAGATCTGGCGAGGGCGCCCGATCTTCGTCTTGGGGTCCGCCTTCATCTCTTTCCAATGCGCGATCCAGCCCGGCATGCGGCCGATGGCGAACATGACAGGAAACATCGCGGTGGGAATACCAATGGCCTTGTAGATGAGCCCGCTGTAGAAATCCACGTTGGGATAAAGTTTCCGCTCAACGAAATACT
>CAYIQK010000158.1:0-3429 GCA_964365515.1 uncultured Planctomycetales bacterium
AGGATGCCACCGAGGAAGAGAAGCGGCATTTCCTTAGCGGACAGTCGGTTCAGAAAGAAGAGAGGATAGGGAAGGGCAAAGAAAAAAAATATGATGAGCCCAGCAAGGGTGCAGGTCATATGAGCATTACAACAACCCTGGAGATACGCAAACGGTTTGCGCAGCAGAATGGACGACAATGGGATGCAGCAAGTACCGATGAACAAAGGGCGTTCATCAAGCAACATAAGGAACAAAAGCAAAAGGGCGTAGAGAAGCGGCGTATGGAAGATGAAAAGAGAAAGGCACAACGACTGAAGGAGGAATCCCGCAGGCAAAAAAACATCCAAAGGCGAGAACGCGCAATACAGAAGGCGAAATCGCGGGAGCAAAAAGAAAAACAACGATTGAAAAAAGATCTTGAAAAAAAACAAAAAGACCTCGCCAAGATGCTCAAGAATCTTCAAAAGCATCGTCGTAGATAAAGATAAGAAATGTGCCGCTCCATATAATCGTATTCATGTCTAAGATCGAATTGAAAATCACATCCATCATCTTGGATATGGATGGTGTCATCACCCATACGATGCCAGACCATTATCGCGCATGGAAGGTTACTTTCCAAAAAGAAGGGATCCCCGTGACGTACGAAGATATCTATACGCGGGAGGGCCAGCCTGGTATTCACAGCGTCAAAGAGATTTTTGAAAAATACGGAAAAACTCTTGATGAAAGGAAAGCGCGTCAAATTTTGAGGGACAAGGAGCGGCATTTCAAAGGAATTGTCCGGTGCCGCTTCATCCCAGGTGCCAAGTCGTTTTTAAGGACATTGCATCGAGATCGATTCCGTCTGGCTCTGGTGACAGGAACCTCCCGACACGAATTGGAAAAGATCCTCCCTGCACCATTGCTCAAGCTTTTCGAGGTGACAGTTTCGGGTTGCGAAGTCGATTACGGGAAACCGCATCCTGAACCGTATTTGAAAAGTCTGGAGAGACTCAAGATCAAACCCTCTGAGGCTGTCGTTATTGAGAATGCCCCTTTGGGGATACGTTCGGCCAAAGCGGCTGGACTTAAGGTTCTGGCCATAGAGACATCCCTTCCCCAAAAATACCTCCGTGGAGCCGACGCCGTGTTTCCTTCAATCCGGGAATTGCGTTCGCGCGTCGTATTTTTAAAATCACCACAATAACGATGATGAAAATGAACTTTGAGAACGTTCTTCTGCTTTATAAAAAAAGCGCGTATTCCATCTATTTTCTGGAACGCAAGGCTGTTCTCATCCGGAAAAAAACACCGGATATCAAAAACGAAATCAAACGATTCAAGAAGGCGCACGATGAGCATCACCGAACACTGAAGATCGTCGAGTCTATGCTGCGCCGCTATGGTATCAGATGCAGCAAACGTTCCCGCGGGCAAAGGATTGATTTTTCAAAATATGATCTGGTGATCACCGTCGGTGGAGATGGGACGTTTCTGGAGGCGGCAAGAAGCCTCAAGGATCAAGTGATCATAGGTGTGAATTCCGCGCCGAGTTTTAGCGTCGGAAAATTGTGTGCGGCGGATGCCAAAAATTTTCCCGATATCATGAACGGCCTTCTCCATGACCGTCTTCGCTTCACTTTCTGGCCGCGGCTTCATCTCAATCTTCAAGGGCATGCCTGCCCTGTGGAATGCACTAACGATATCCTTGTCTGCCACAGCAATCCGGCGGCCATGAGCAGGTATTATCTCGAGATGAGGGGAATCAAGGAGGAACAGCGCAGTTCAGGACTATGGATCGCCGCTCCTGCCGGCACTAGCGGTGCGATCAAATCCGCCGGCGGGAGAGTGCTCAAACCGGATGAAAAAAAAATTCAGTACATGCCGAGGGAATTGTACGGTGGATTCAAACAAAAATACCGCCTCCAGGGGGGCATCTTGAATGCCGGTTCGACAATCACGATCACTTCATTGATGCGTGAGGGTGCGATCTTTGTGGATGGCACGCATTTCAATCTCAAATTTCCGTTCAACGCGGTTGGAAAGGTGTCCTTATCCCCGCATCCTCTACGGACGGTCAAGATATGAAAGCCATTGTTCTTGTATCGCACGGGAGCCGGTCATCCAAGACAAAAGCAGAGATTCAAGGAATCATTGACGAATTGAGACAGCGGAGTCGTGTGGATATTTGGGGTTATGCCTTTTTGGGGATCGGCCATCCCAACATCCTTGACGGAATCAAGGTGTGCGTACAAAAGGGCGCTACGGAAATTGTGGTTTTGCTCAATTTTCTGAATTCCGGAAAACATGTGGATGTGGACGTCCCGCGCATGGTTGACGAGGCCCGCGGGAAATATCCTCAAATTCGTTTTCATATCACAAAACCCGTCGGTCACCACAAACGGATCGTCAATTTATTTTCCGATATGATAAATGAGGCGTTCGATGCGCCGAGTACTCAAAGAACCAAAGTCCGGGCATGAAAAGAGAG
Organism: uncultured Planctomycetales bacterium; assembly: GCA_964365515.1. Classification (GTDB taxonomy): domain Bacteria; phylum Omnitrophota; class Gorgyraeia; order Zapsychrales; family Zapsychraceae; genus CAYIQK01. Next base: position 2,456 of record CAYIQK010000158.1, read on the forward strand.
CCTTCCTTTGCGCAGAACTTACACCGCTGGTATCGAACAAACGCCCGAGATCTTCCGTGGCGGCATACCTCGGATCCCTACCGGATTTGGATATCGGAGATCATGCTCCAGCAGACGACGGTCAGCGCCGTCATTCCGTATTACCAGAGTTGGATGAAAATTCTGCCCAGTGTGCATCACGTGGCCAGGGCTCCTTTGCAGAAGATTCTGAAACTGTGGCAGGGACTGGGTTATTATCAGCGCGCCAAGAACATCCATCGATCCGCCAGAATCATCCGTGATCTATACAAGGGGAATTTTCCCAAGACGCCTGGAGAGCTGAAGAAGTTGCCGGGATTCGGGCCTTACACCACAGGGGCTGTTTTAAGCATCGCTTTTGATATTCCCTATCCGCTCGTTGATGCCAACGTCCGCCGGGTTATGATGCGAATTCTGGCTGTCGAAGGCTATGCGGATCCTTCCCAAGATCAAGGAGTGTTGAATTTCTTGGATCAAGTGATGCCTAAGAGAAATGTCAGGATTTTTAACCAGGCCCTGATGGAGTTGGGGGCATTGATCTGCCGTCCGCAGAGACCGCAGTGTCTTTTGTGTCCCCTCCACAAGATGTGCCGTGCCTATGCGGCAGGGATCCAGGAGGTGATCCCGAAGACAAAACGGAAAATGATCCAGGATCTGGAATGGGTTGTCGGTGTCATTGAAAAAGACGGAAAATATTTCATCCAAAAACGGCCGCCACAGGGATTATTTGCCAGTTTGTGGGAATTCCCCGGAGGGAAAATCGAGGAAGGGGAGACCGGACAGGAAGCCCTGTCACGTGAATTCCGGGAAAAGCTTGGGATTGGGATGGACTCCGCTCAGCATATGATGAATTTTCAGCATTTTTACACTGCATTTCGTGCCAAACTCCATGTTTTTCTTTGTCAACCCGAGTCTTGCCCAACTGCGGATACGATTCACAAGTGGGTTAGTCTTAA
>CAYIQK010000159.1:0-3403 GCA_964365515.1 uncultured Planctomycetales bacterium
GCCAGCTCCAGGATATCCATCTGTGTGATGGGATTGGCCACCTTCAATTCATTAAGCCCGTGCTGGTGCCGGCCAAAATACCGGCCGGGACCGCGAATCTCCAAATCGAACTGGGCGATCTTAAACCCGTCATTGGTCGATAAAAAAGCCTTCAACCGCTTGATGCTTTCCTCGGTCAGAGGATCCGCGACAAGGATGCACAATCCCTCTGCCCCGCCTCGTCCGACACGCCCTCTCAACTGGTGAAGCTGGGCCAGACCGAATCTCTCGGCGTGCTCAATGACCATGACACTCGCGTTGGGGACATCCACGCCGACCTCAAGAACCGTTGTGGCAACCAGCAGATCAATCTTCTTGTTCCTGAATTGATCCATCACCTCATCGGCTTCCTTCGGCTGCATCTGCCCGTGCACGAGGCCGACCCGATAATCCTTGAATGTTTCTTCCTGGAAATACCGGAACATCTTCCTCGCGGCCTTCAAATCCAATTTCTCAGATTCCTCAATGATGGGATAAACCACATAGGCCTGTTGTCCTTGTTTGATTTTTTCCCGGATCAGGTTATAAACCTCGGGCGATTGCTCATCGGTATACGACAATGTCCGGGTCTTCCCCCGCCCGGGCGGCATCTCATCGATCACGGAAAGATCCAAGTCGCCGTAGAGGGTCAGGCACAGCGTGCGCGGAATCGGGGTCGCCGTCATGATCAACACGTCGGGATTGCGTCCTTTTGCGCTTAAGAGAGAACGCTGACGAACTCCGAATTTGTGCTGTTCGTCGATCACGACAAAACTCAAATTTTTAAAATCCACCTCATCGCTCAAAACGGCGTGCGTCCCGATCACAAGATCGATCTCCCCTTCACGGATCCGGCCGCAGAGCTTTTCCTTGTCCTGCTTTTTGACGCCGCTCGACAACAGGGCCACTTCCAGAGCGTCGAACCTTCCGTCTTTCATCATCCGGCAGATATTTTCATAATGCTGGCGGGCCAGAATCTCCGTGGGGGCCATCACGCAGGCCTGATACCCGTTGGAAGCGGCCATCAGACAGCCGAAGAGGGCCACCAGCGTCTTGCCGCATCCCACATCCCCTTGAAGCAAACGCAGCATCGGCGAGGCGGCCTGCATATCCTTGCGGATTTCCTGGATCACACCTTTCTGGGCGGCGGTCAATTCAAAAGGAAAGGCCTTGGCAAACTTCAGTGTCTGGGCGTCGGTGATTTTGTGCGGGAACCCCGGCTTTTGGGTGATGCTCAAACGCCGCTGAATCACGGCCATCTGAAAGAAATAAAACTCCTCGAAAGAAATCCTTTTCACGGCCCTCTCCTGATCCTCAAAACTTTCAGGAAAGTGAATGTTCGCGAGACTGCGTCTGACATTGTAAAGCCTGTGTTTGTTGCGTAAGGGAACCGGCAGTTCATCCTTCAATTGATCCTGATAACGATCGAGACAGGCCTTGATGGTTTTGCGAAGATACCGCTGGGTGAGACCCCTCGTCAAAGGATAAACCGGGACGATACGCTTCACACTCAAGGGATCCTCCTCATCAGCTTCGATGAGTTCATATTCGGGTGAGACCATCTGCGGGCTGTCTTTGTAGAGATCCACTTTCCCGTGGCAGACAACACTTTCCCCGGGTTTGAGATAAGTGATCAGATAGGGTTGATTGAACCACACGCACGAAAGGCGTCCACTGCCATCTTCCAAAACAACCCCCACAACATGCTTTTTGGTATACCAGCTCCGGCGGGAAGTACAACTCGTAATCTTGCCGCTGATGGTCTGCCACTGGCCCGGCGTCACTTCGGCGATCGGAGTCAGATGCCTGCGGTCCTCGTAACGCCGCGGAAAAAAATACAAAAGATCCTCAACGGTTTCGATGCCCAGACGCTGAAAGACCTTTTTGCGCGCCGGACCGACGCCTTTGACGTATTGGACTGAGATATCGCCAAGGCTTCGTTGATTTCGGTGGATTGAGTTCATTGGGTTCATTGTATCATAAAAAAAGACAAGGCCAATTTTACCTTGTCTTTTTGCGGTTTACATCCCGTCAGGATGAACTATTTGGGCATAAGAATCTGTGTTGCTCGGCTGTTATGATGCCTTCACCAACCAAACTTTCACCGAGCGATTTTCTTATTCTTGCCACGATTACTCCTTCAAAAGCTCTTTTATCTTTGCCAGCACTACTTCGTGCTGAAATGGTTTGATGATGTAGGCATCGGCACCGCATTCAAGCCCAAATTTTTCATCGCTTTCCTGGGCACGAGCAGTAAGGATGATAATCGGAATCTTGCCATATCTCGTATCAGCCTTAAGCAAACCACAAACCTTATATCCATCCATTTTGGGAAGCATAAGGTCTAAAACAATTAAATCCGGCTTTTCTTCTTTTGCCTTCTCTAATCCCTCTTGGCCGTCATAGGCGGCCAAAACCTCATAACCAGCTTGTTCAAGCCTGATCCGTATTGCCATAACCAGCTTGGTTTCATCATCAACCACCAATATTCTTTTCTTTGCCATATTATTTCACTCCTCTTAGGGCCACGCGGATAAACTCTGAGGCGTTTCCAAATTCAGTCCCTTTATGAATAAAACCCGCTATGCCTAATCTGCTCGTCTTTTCAAATCTTTCTTCATCACCATAGGCAGTTAACATAAACACGGGAATCTTCTTATTGAATTGTCTTATACGTTTGAAGGTCTCTATCCCATCCATCTCCGGCATCATTATGTCCAGGATTATCGCATCGGGCACTTCCTTCTTAACAAGCTGGATAGCTTCTTTACCATTAGCAGCAGTGAGGACATCGTAGCCCCAGGAGGCCAACCTGATTTTCATGGCTTTAAGAAGTTCTTCCTCGTCATCAACTAATAAAATTCTTTTCACCCCCATATTCCCCTCCATTCTCTCCCGCCTTTTCAATAATTCTTTTGTTTTATCCAATAGTACTTGATATTCAAACGGCTTGGTCATGTAATAATCCGCGCCGATCACCCTGCCGATCACCCTGTCCGCATCTTCACCCTTTGCCGTCAGCATAATTACCGGCGTCGCGGCTATGGCATCGTCCTTCCTGATTTCCTTGCACACATGCTCTCCCGTCATTTTAGGAAGAATTAAATCCAGGATTATTAAATCCGGCTTCTCTCTGTGTGCTTTCTCCAAGCCCTCTTGGCCGTTATAAGCGACCAATACCTCATAGCCGGCTTGTTGGAGCCTAATCTGTATTGCTTTGACCAGCTCTACTTCGTCGTCAACTAATAAGATTCTTTTTACCGGCATCTATTCACCTCCTCAGTAAGAAGATCGCCAATGCATCCGCCCCAGAAAGGGTGCGTCACAACAGATAATTTGCCTCTTTGAAAATTTGAATGGGTAAAGCTATAATCCTGGGAAACAA
>CAYIQK010000160.1:0-3382 GCA_964365515.1 uncultured Planctomycetales bacterium
AGTGATGTGACGTGCTCGTGATCGTGTTTGTTGGCCAAAGCGCGGCCGAAAATCGGAAGACTGAAAGTCGGTGTGATCGTGCGCTTCTTTTTCGAAATATTTTTAATCCTCACGCGCATCAATTCCACTTTCTCGCCGGTTACAGGAACGAAATTGACCGCCTCCAATGACAGACCGCTTTTGACATCACAGCGCACCAGCTTGTGCCACAGGGGTCCCGCCTCCATATGGGATGCATTCCCAGCGTTTGAAGAGGCCAACGAGACGACCTCTTTGATCTCATGGACATAGCAGAAAAAATCACGCAGCGGCCAGCGCAAGTCCTGTGCCGAGACGGGTTTAGTCAGATAACGGCCGGCGTCAATTTTGATATCGCCGCTTAAAAAGGGAGTGACCGACGATTTGATGCCGTCGGCATCAATGCCGCAGAGGGGAAAATAAATGGTCTTTAACACCGCGGCCTGCTGAGAGACAAAGCTTATACCGTCTTCTTGGTAACTGTAGAGCCTGTTTTCAGAATGCATGGTTTTCTCACTAAGGAAAGAGATTCGGAAGATTCAATCAGAGGCAGGGGTGGAAACAAACTTGTACAACCGGGATATATGAATCAGATCAACGCTGTGAAATTTCAGACCGGCATCCCACACATCGGGTTCTTCTTTCCTGACCCAGACAACCTGACCTTTGAGGATCATCGGAGATTTGCTGTCGGACAGCGCCACCTCCAGACTCACATTATCATTGAGGTACAAACGCTCTTTGGTGGTGATTTTGACCCCCTGGGCGGAGGCATTGCGCAAAGAGACGTCGGTTCCGTAGTCGCGGCTGCTGTCTTGGAATTTGACGGGAAACCTCGCCGTGAAACGTTCAAACATCCTGCGGTCTTCCCACACCAGATTGTCCTGGACCATATCCCTTAGCTCCGGTTAAACGACGGCTTCAATAGGGATTTTTTTCTCGCGAAAATAATCATCCAAACGAGTCTTCGAACCCTTCAGCACATCTTCGAAGGAAATGCCGATTCGATAATTCCCTGAGTCGAGAGCGCGGCTGACCCATTTCACCCTCCCGACGACAAAAGCGGGTTCCGCTTTCTGCGAGAGGTCGATCTGAATCGCAATCTCTTTGTTGACAGGGACTTTCTGACTCGAGATCAATCCGAAGCCCCCTTTGCTGAAGTCCACAGTCTTGGTGCATTCGAAAAGACTCCCACACTTTCCTTCCACGGGGACAAGACAATTGAAACGCTCATTTTTTCTTTGATTTTTCATCGCTCCACCTATTCAAACCACAGCAGATCCCAACGAAGAAAACGCTTTCAATGAAACTATAATATATAATTCACCAAAATGCAAATATTTGATAAAAATATTTGATAAAAAAAAATAATGGTATACCATCAATTCATGGGTTCCTTGATTGACTCCATCGTCTTAGTCTGTTTTCTCTATTTCTTATACCGCGGCTGGTCCAAGGGCATCGCCCAGGTCCTCTTGGGACCGATCTCGCTGATCATCTGTTGCAGCGCGGCCATCGCTTATTACAAAGAAAGCCATAACCTCATCGCCGGCATCCTGATCGGTCTCTTTGGTCCGGCCGTCTTGAACGCCCTGTTTTCCATCTCACTCAATATCTGGCATAAAACCGTCACAGGCAACGAATCGGTTTCATCGCCAAGCCGCATGATCGGCAGTCTCATCTCGCTTCTGTGGGGCGGCTTCTATCTTCTCATGGCCCTTGTTCTGGTGATGATCCTTCCCTTGAACGCAAAATGGCTGGACAATATCCGCGGACAGATCCTTCAATCCCGCACTTACACCATCATCAACCAGCGGGTCGGACATCTGACCCCCTCGGGTTCTCTGGATATGAAAAAAATTCTCTCCACTTTCCAATCGCCGGGACAATTTGAAAAAATCCAATCTCTCGACGAATACAAGACCCTCATGGAGGAAGAAGCCATCCAGCAAATTCTGTCCGACAAAGAACTGCTTCAAAATCTTCAAGAAAAAAACCTCTCCGCGCTGATCGCCAATCCCAAGATGCAGGCGATTCTCAAAAATGAAAAGCTTCTTAAGAAACTGTTCGCCCTCAACGTCAAAATGGTCGAACAGAGCGTGCGCCCCGAACCGAAAGAAGACGTCGAACCTCAATCCGATCATTTCCCGATACAGAATTGAGAAAAAATCCGTTCCAGCAAATCGCTGTCAATGCTTCGCCCTGTGATGCGGTCTAACTCATTGACCGCGGCCCGGATCTCCTCGGAAACAAACTCCCAGGACAATCCGTCGCGAGACGCCTTCTCAGCCTCCTGAACGGCCTTCAAACACCCCTCGAGACAGTTGATGTGACGCATATTGCTCAAAAGAAGCCCGCAGTTGGCCGCGTCTTCGCCGTGCCAGACACGCGCCACAATCGCCTTCTCCAACCCCTCGATGCCCTCTTTAAGAAGGGCAGAGACCTTCATCACATCTTTGTTCGCGAAAATCTCCCGTACCTCTGAAAGCGGCATTCGCTCTCCCAGATCACATTTATTCAAAACCACCACGACATCCCTCTCCTTCACCAGATCAAAAAGTTTTTGATCCTCTCCCGTCGGCCCTTGGCTGGCATCCGTCACAAAAAGGACAAGATCCGCCGTCATGATGGAGAGACGGCTGCGCTTGACGGCCTCTTCCTCGATCAAATCACGCGGTTCCAAAATCCCGGCGGTATCCACCAACTGGAAAGGGATCCCGTTGATTTGAGCGGTCTCCTCAATCGTATCGCGCGTGGTGCCGGCAACAGCGGAAACAATGGCCCGGGGATGTTTCAACAGGGCGTTCAATACCGAGGACTTCCCGACATTGGGTTTCCCGCAAATCACGATTTTGATGCCTTCTCTCAAAACCCTGCCTTGTTCGCTTGAAGCCAGCAATTTCTCTATCCCGCCCCGGGCGCCGCGGATCTTTTCAAGGATCACCTCCCTGGCCGCAGCGTCAATATCATCCTCGGGAAAATTCACAATGGCCTCGATCTCAACGTAAATATTCATCAATTGCTCGCGGATTTTCTCAAGCTCAATGGACAGATCGCCCTTGAGCTGATGAGTGCTGACCCTCAGAAAAGCCTCAGTCTTGGATTGAATGACATCCAAAACCGCCTCGGCCTGCGTCAGATCAATGCGCCCATTTAGAAACGCCCGTTTGGTGAATTCTCCCGGCTCGGCCAAACGCGCCCCCAACTGTACCGCTGTCTTTAGAATCGTCTTCAGAGAGACGATCCCGCCGTGAGAACTGATCTCAACGACATCTTCCCTTGTGTAGCTTCTGGGGCCGCGCATGACTGTCAGCAAGGCCTCATCAATCACCTCTCCATCGCGGATCACCTCGCCGTAATGCAC
>CAYIQK010000161.1:0-3329 GCA_964365515.1 uncultured Planctomycetales bacterium
GCTCAATGGAGAGCGCAAGACACGCCATGGAATTAGGCGCCTTTGATTATATAACTAAGCCCTTTGACCTTGATTCCATCATGGCAATCGTCAAAAACAGCCTGCGCGGAAGGCCGGAGGATCGTAGAGACGGGTTTTAAACCCGTCTCCCTGGGTTCGACAGAAAGCAAAATGGCGGTTAGAGGCGGCAAACAAAAAAATGAAAAAACTGCTTTACGTCCCTGTCATACACATGAGCGCGGATTTGGGAAGCCTTGCTCACGAGGCGGCAAAAAGGGGTATGGCAGGTCTCGGCGAAGACCTTTGGAAAAGACATCAGGAAACGATAAGGGGTTTTTGGCAGGCATTGGAAGTCTACTTTAATTCCATTGAGGTCGCCGGATTTAAGGTCTATCAGGACGGAATGGCAGCCGACGGCGAGATGGGAAAAAAGATTATTGAAGAAGGCGTTAAAAGCGGCAGCAAGAATTTCGAGATAGTATCGAGCCTCCTCAAAAGAGGGGCCTCCCTTGTCAGGACCGAGGACTTCATCCTCCTTAAATTGGAACTTGACCGGTTTCTTAAGATAAGTAGGGCTAAAACGGTAATCAGAAAATTCGCGGCATATCTTGAATACAGACTGACAAAGAATGGTCTCTTGAGGAAAAGAGACGAGTTCATTGCCAGGAGGATTAATGAGACCTTAAAAGACGGTGAAACCGGAATCCTCTTCGTGGGGGCATATCATGATGTTAATTGTTGGCTTGCAAGCGATATCATGGTGAAGGAAGTGAAGGACAGAAAAAGGGTCGCAGGTTACCAGAGAAAATTCCCCTATTGGGAAAAGAGAAGAAAGGAGGTGGAAGCGCTCGCCGACTACCTTGTGTCTCCTGTGGAACCCAGTAGGTTGGATTGAGGAGCGAAACCTAACGCAGATAGGGGTATTTTTTCTCTTTTTCCATGAACCAAGCCCCGTAGACGAGTTTAAAATAGCTTTTTAAAATATATAATCAAAGATGCCTTCTCGCCGCGTAAGTGAAGTTGAAAAAATATCTTCTTAATGCCGTTTCGGTAAAGCCGTATTCATTTTCTCCGAAGAAGTAATCAACAAGAACTTCTCGCACACGCGCAACCTCCTTTAGTTTTGCGAACTCTTTAACGCTGTCCAATGTCAAATCCATCAACTCAAGGGCGCGTTCCGCAGCCTGCCGGCAATAGGCGGCGTTATTTTTAGCCTGCCAGTTCAATGCCCGCTCCACTTCGCTTCCGATGTTCGCCATTTGCTCCACGAGTGATAACTGCCGCCAGCGGCCTGCCGCAAGTTCTTTATGCTGATAACTCATCTCCGTATCTTCTTTTGAATAATGGAAGAAATTTTATTGCGAAGTTCAACGTTCTCCACCCCGCGGCTTTTATTTCCCTGCGAAGGGCGCATATTGATCATAGAGTCGAATTCAAGGAATTCTCCCCCATCCAACTCCGGATACAGGTTTATCCCCCAAAGGTCTTTTTGCTTGGAGCCGTCTTGAAGAAGCAACGACTCAAGATCGGAATGAAGTTCGGCGTCAACTGCAATCAGTTCGCGGTCAACATCAACAACCGCCTTTACCAGATTGCCGAAGGATATTCGAGCCATCTCTTTAAGTTCATCTATCTTTAATTCTTTTCTTGTTATTATCATAAGAAATGGTGAGATTGGAGTAATTAGGGACACATCCCATATTTCTCTGTATCTCTTTTTATGCCGCTATTTTATTCCTCATTCACCGCAAAATCAATTACTTCCTTTTTCCCTGCCGCGTTTCCACGCTCCACTCGTGGGAAGATGAGATGAATGTGGCGCTTAATGTGTCCTCAGAAAATCATTGGAAAAAGTGTTATTATTATACTAAAATGGCGGTGTTTGTGCATGGCGCACAAATAACGTTGGCAGGTTATCATCTCTTAGGAGGTTTACCATGGCCGTCAAAAACAGGCCGAAGTTTACAAATATCCTTTTCCCTACGGATTTCTCTGACGCATCCGTATACGCCGCAACTTACGCGCTTGCCCTTGCGCGCTCGAATAGGGCCAGACTGCACGCGCTCCACGTCCTTGACACTTCAAATGAGGCGGCGGGGTTTTACGTGGCGCATATCTCTTATGAGAACCTCGATAAAGAGATGCTCTTATCCGCAAGGGAGATGCTAAAGAAGTTCTGCGCCGAACACTTCAAGGGTTTCAAGTTCCTCGAACAGTCCGTAGCCGCAGGCATGCCGCACAAGGAAATCCTCAAGACCATAAAGTCCACAGGGGTCGACCTCGTGGTCATGGGCACCTTCGGGAAAAAGGGGCTTGAGAGGGTCCTTATAGGCTCGACAACAGAGAGGGTCATGAGGAACGCCGAATGTCCGGCGCTTATTATACCGCCGGGTAGATGAGAAATCTCGAAGTCCGGCAGAGGTAATGATGTTCGGAATAGGTTTTGGCGAGCTTATCCTTATATTAGCGGCGGCCCTGATATTTATAGGGCCGGACAAGCTCCCGGGTCTGGCCAAATCACTTGCGCGGGCGCTTAACGAATTCAAAAAGGCCGGGGATGAGATAAAAAGCGTCATAACTGAGGCTGTGCCGGGGAAGGACTCGGGACAAAAGAGCTACGCCGCAAAGGGGCAGCCGCAGACGCCGCCGCCGCAGACGACAACTGATGACGGGGGTATTTCCCCCAACGTTGACCCTGACAACAAGGCTGCCGCGAAAAGCTCAATCCTGCCATGACAGATAATAAGACCGGTCTGCCTCTTACAGCCCACTTGAGGGAACTCCGAAAAAGGCTCATCATCAGTTCTATTGCGACCGCAATAGGCTTTGCAATTTCGTATTATTACTCCGATAGGCTCTACGCTCTCCTCATTGCCCCACTCGTGTCAGCGTTGCCGCCTGAGGCAAGTTATCTCGTATTTACTGGTGTTGCCGAGCCGTTTTTCGTTTATTTTAAGGCCGGGCTTTTAGGGGGCATTGTGTTGGCAAGCCCTGTTATCCTTTACGAAATTTGGGCCTTCGCGGCCCCTGGGCTTTACTCAAAGGAGAGGGTCTGGTTTGCGGCAGTCGTTTTGGCGTCATTTATCCTTTTCGCCGCCGGTGTGTTCTTCGCGTACTTCGCCGTATTCCCATTCGCGTTTAAATACCTGTTGAGTTTTTCAACGGTTGGATTGAGACCCATGATTTCCATGAGCGGATATTTTTCGCTCGCCACGTGGATGCTCTTGGCGTTTGGCGCGGTTTTTCAACTCCCTATGGCCATGCTTGTCTTCTCGATGACAGGTCTCGTAAACGCGCGCCAGCTCATCCGTTGGTGGAGATACGCTATC
>CAYIQK010000162.1:0-3318 GCA_964365515.1 uncultured Planctomycetales bacterium
TTTGGCCGCGGTCCATGATAAAGTCAAAACGCAAAGGGTTGTCGGGATGGATGGTGACGCCGGTCATCAGGGCCGGCATAAATCCGGGGCTGGGCGACACCATGGTGCCGGGGACAGGCAAGTTAAGAACGTTCGTGGGGGCGATCTGCGCCGAAGCGATCTGCGGCGGCAGAATAACGCTGGAAAGGAATGTAAACGCAATAAAACCGCAAAGAATTTTATGAGATAACGAGGTGTGTGTTTTCTTTAAATAGGTGATCATGGGAACCCTGGTTTATATGGTAATCATGCGATGTCCTGCAGAACTACGCGTATAAACTTTCCGTTCCCGGAAGTGTTTATAACTGCAGAAAAATTAGCTGGCTACCCCAACTCGCAAAATATGGCAAAATTCTCCCGGATTTTTCTATCGAAGAATTCGGGACAATTTTGCCATGCTCGCTGGGGTTCTTCATTCCGCGACTTACAAGTCGCGGAATGAAGAAAGTATGCCATATGAATCCGGAAATGGCAAATTTTTTGCTTGCGGTCCCTATGGGCCTCTTTCAGGTCACGATATTGGCCAATTTGCCGGGGATATAGACGAACCGGTGTATTGGTTTTCCGTCGAGAAATTGCTGGATCTTGGCATCTTTGAGGACCGCTTCTTTGATTTGCTCTTCCGAACTCCAGGAGGGAAGGGCAAACTTCCCGCGCAATTTTCCATTCACCTGAACAACGATCTGGATCAAATCCTGCTTCAAGGCCTCTTCATCGTAGGAAGGCCAGGGGACGCGGACGATACTCTCGCACCTTTGGCCCGTCTTTTGCCACAGTTCCTCGCACAGATGCGGCGTGAAAGGCGACAACAACAAGATCACTGTTTCAATGGCCTTGTTTAAAATCCGCTGTTTGGCCGTGGAGCCTTTCGGCGTTTGATACGCATCCATGGCATTGACCAAGATCATGATGCCGCTGATGGCAGTATTGAACTTATACCCTTCAGACATATCTTCCGTCACCTTCTTGATGGCCGCGTGGCGATCGCGCTCCAACTCTTTGTCCTGACGGTCCATCTCTTCGGCGCGGCTTAATCCTGGCGCGGGGACATATCTTTTTTCAACCAGATGATCAACACGGTTTAAAAATTTCCAGGAACCGTCCACCGCGCGATCATTCCACTCCAGTTGGTCTTCCGGAGGGGCCGCGAAAAGGATGCACAACCGCAAGGGATCCGCCCCGTAACGCGCGATGATATCGTCGGGATCAACAGTATTCCCGCGGGACTTGGACATCACCTCTCCATCTTTGAGAACCATCCCCTGCGTCAACAGACGGATAAACGGCTCATCGAAATTCACCAATCCCAAATCCTTAAAAAACTTCATGAAAAACCGCGAGTACAAAAGATGCAAAATTGCGTGCTCGATGCCGCCGATGTATTGATCAACGGGCATCCAGTAAGCCGCTTCCTTCTTGTCAAAAACTTCCTTTTCATTCTTAGGCGAACAGAACCGCAGAAAATACCACGAAGAATCAATAAATGTCGCCATAGTATCGAATTCCCGCATAGCCTCGCCCGCACATTGGGGACACTTAGTGTGAATAAATTCTGCGCTTTTTGTTAAAGGACTTCCCCCCTGTCCGGTGATCTTGATATCCTTCGGCAACTCAACAGGCAACTGATCTTCAGGGACAGGCACCATTCCGCATTTTTTGCAATTAATCATCGGAATAGGCGTTCCCCAATACCGTTGACGGGAAATCAGCCAATCACGCAAACGCCAATGGACAGCGACTTTGCCCATATTATTCTTCTCCATCCAATCGGCGATCTTCTTTTTGGCTGACTCGCTATCCATCCCGTCAAATTGCCTGGAATTGACCAGAACACCCTGCGCTTCGTAAGCTTGTTTTAAATCAGAAACCTTTGCATTAGGGTCGTTGGGATCCTGGATGACGATACGCATCGGCAAATTGTGATCTTTGGCAAACAGAAAATCCCGCTGATCGTGGGTGGGAACGGCCATGATGGCGCCGGTTCCGTATTCCATCAAGACATAATCGGCAATCCAGATGGGAATCTTCTCGCCATTGACAGGGTTGACAGCGTAACGCCCCGTAAAAATCCCCTCCTTGGCCTTGTCAGCGCAGATGCGGTGCGAAGCCTCCCCGACAGGGGACAGACTTTTGCTTTCATTGGCCGCTTTCTGGATGAATGCCTTGATCTGATTCTCTATCGGGACGCCTTGGATCAATTTTTCAACAAGGGGATGTTCCGGCGCCAAGACCACATAGGTCGCGCCAAAAATCGTATCCACGCGCGTCGTGAAAACAACGATGCGGTCATCGCTTTCGTCCACCCTGAAAAAGATATTAACGCCACGGCTTTTGCCGATCCAATTTTCCTGCATGGTCACGACCCTTTGCGGCCAGTGGGACAACTGTTTCAAATCCTCCAACAAAGATTCGTTGTAAGCGGTGATCTTCAAATACCATTGATCCAGTTTTTTCTGGACAACTTCCGATTTACAGCGCCAGCATTGCCCCTGGATCACCTCTTCATTCGCCAGGGTGGTCTGACAACTTTCGCACCAATTCACAGGAGAAGCCTTTTTGTAGGCCAATCCACGCTCATACATCTTCAAGAAAATCCATTGGTTCCATCGATAGTATTCCGAATCACAAGTGGCAAGCTCCCGGTCCCAGTCATAAGAAAAACCCATACGTTTTAATTCAGTACGCATCTGGTCGATGCACCCGTAAGTCCACTTTGCCGGATCGGTCTTGTGTTTGATAGCGGCATTCTCGGCGGGCTGGCCGAAAGCATCGTAACCCATCGGATGAAGCACGTTATAACCCTGCATCATCTTGACACGGGCGATGACGTCGGCGATGGTGTAATTGCGCACATGTCCCATGTGGATCTTGCCGGAAGGATACGGAAACATCTCGAGGACATAATACTTCTTCTTCGAAGAAGCCGGATCCATCGACGCCTTAAAGACATTTTTCTCCTGCCAGATCTTCTGCCACTTCTCTTCAATCCGGTGGATTTCGTGGGTCGTATAAGCCATGGCTTCACCTCAAAGAGAAAAGAAAAGGGAATAGCCTATAAAAGGATATCCCCCCGTGAAAGGACGACAATCTTATTGCCGCCCTGGTCAATCTCTCAGATTGCCCAGGACTAGTCCTGATGAAATTCTACAAATTTCTCAGGGCAGGGCACCCTGAAATTTCCGGGACTTAGTCCTGGAAATCCAAAGGATTTCACAGGACATTCTGCAGGGCAACCTTGTCTTGCTTGGAATTGATCGTGACTTCGGGCGACTTCTGATT
>CAYIQK010000163.1:0-3287 GCA_964365515.1 uncultured Planctomycetales bacterium
CGAAGAATAAAATTCAAACGAAAAAATTGGATGATAACCAGATGATTCTGGAAGCTCTGCGAAAGATCGCTTAGGTCCGTTGAAATGAAAATCCTGCAGATTCTCCCGGAGCTCAATGTCGGCGGCGTGGAGACCGGAACCGTTGATTTGGCCAATTATCTGGTCAAGCACGGTCACCAGTCGGTGGTTGTTTCCAACGGCGGCGAGTTGGCCGCGTCGCTGGAGGCCTCCGGGACGAGGCATTACACCCTGCCGGTTCATCAAAAATCCCTGTGGACGATGTTTCGGATGATCAAGGCCCTGCGCCGGATCATCCGGGAGGAGGATGTGGATATCGTTCATGCCCGTTCGCGGGTGCCGGCGTGGATTGCCTATTTCGCGTGCCGCAAGACGAAAGCGTCGTTCGTCACGACCTGTCACGGCGACTACAAAAACCGTTTTTTCAGCCAAGTTATGGGATGGCCCAAGTTAGTCATTGTTCCCAGTAATGTTATCGCGAGACATATGATTGATGATTTTCACGTCTCATCCAATAGTATCCGATGCATTCCCCGCAGTGTCGATTTGGAAAAATTCAATGTTTCCAGAGAAGAGTCCGCCGACAAATCGCTGCATACCGTCGCTATTGTCGGACGGATCACGCCGCTCAAAGGACACACTTTCTTTTTGAAGGCGATGGCCAAGGTGATCCGCGTGATCCCCAATATCAGGATTTGGATTGTCGGCGATGCCCCCGCGCAAAAACAGGCGTACAAACGGGATCTGGAGATATTGGTCCGCCGGCTGGGAATCAAAGACTATGTGGAATTTTTAGGGAATCGCCGGGATATCCCCCAGGTTCTATCCCATGTGGATGTCCTTGTTCTCTCAACGATCACGCAAGAGGCCTTCGGGCGGGTGATCCTTGAGGCCCAGGCCGCTGGGGTTCCGGTCGTGGCCACAAAAGTCGGCGGTGTCGTCGATATCATTGAAGACGGAAAAACAGGTTTATTGGTATTACCCAAGGATAGCGAGAGTATGGCCAATGAAGTGATCCGTGTCCTCAAAGACCGGAAATTGGCCGGTCAACTCACGCAAGCGGCCAGAGAGAAGATTGCCGAGAAATTCACGCTGGAACACATGGCTTCCAAGACCCTCGAAGTTTATGAGGAGCTGATGAATTCCCTCAATATTCTTGTGATCAAGATCAGTTCGATCGGCGATGTGGTCTTGGCCACTGCATCGCTCAAGGCATTGCGTGAGAAATATCCGAAGGCGAGGATCCATTGCCTGGTGGGGGAAGAGTCTCGGAAAATTCTTCAGAATTGCCCCTACTTAGACGGCCTCATCATTGATGACGCCGGACATCAAAATGAAGGATGGCTGGGATTATTGATGCTTTCGCACAAATTGCGCAAGTATCGTTTTGACAAGGTCTTTGATTTCCAGAACAACCGCAAAAGTCATGTATTGTCTTTCTTAAGTTTCCCAAAGGAAAGTTACGGATACGACAACGGCAAATGGGGACGGCTCTTGACGCATCCGATTCGTCAATGGGGTCCTCATCCGGGGGCGGTCGAGCATCAGTTCCAAATCTTGAAGATGGTTGGGATCCCTTACGCGCAGAACACGTATCTCGAATTGTGGCCTTCTTTGAACGACAGGCAATATGTCCAGGGACTTTTGGATTCGGAATGGCTGGGAAACAGCAAGAATATTGCCGGCATCAATATCGCGGCCTCGGCCAAGTGGGAATCCAAGAATTGGCCCCTGGAATACATCGCGCGGCTCTGCGATCTGTTGGCCGCGAAAAATATGCGCGTCCTGGTGACTGGCATCGAAAAAGACAGAGAACTCGCGCGGGATCTTGTCTCAAAGACAAAATCCAAACCGGCTATTTTTGTCGGCAAGACAGATACACTTCAGTTGGCCGCTTTGATTGAAAGGTGCAGGGTTTTCGTGACCATGGATTCCGCGCCGCTTCATGTGGCGGCCGCCATGCGCACGCCGGTCATTGCGCTTTTCGGACCGACGGATCCGCAGCGTCACGCGCCGCCGGCCGAGAAGATGGTTATTTTGAAAAGGGAATTGTCCTGCGCCCCCTGTTACAGTCCGCGTTGTCCGATTTTGACGCATGTCTGTATGAAAGAAATCACCCCCGAGGATGTCCTCGGTCATATTGAATCTTTGCTGGGAGCGAAACGCTGGAGGCGAACGCAGTGAGTCGACGTCCTGAGCGCAGCGAAGGGGTGAACGTCCTATTTTTAACGACGCATCTCAATGCCGGCGGCATCACGAGCTATCTCCTGACCTTGGCGAAGGGGATGACGCGCCGGGGCGCGGCGGTTCACATCGCCTCAAGCGGCGGGGATATGGCGCAAGAGTTCGCATCGTGCGCAGTCCGCCTGTGTCCTGTGAATATCCGCACAAAATCCGAGATCGATCCCAAGGTTTATCTCGCCTTGGGGCCCTTATACGGTTATATCCGTCAAAACCATATCGGCATAATCCACTCCAACACCAGAATTACGCAGGTGATGGGGAGCCTTTTGGGACGGATGACGGGCTGTTCGCATGTTTCCACCTGTCATGGATTTTTTAAAACCCGGTGGTTCCGGAAATTATTTCCCTGCTGGGGGGAGGCGGTCATCGCCATCAGCGAGGCGGTTGAGGATCATCTTGTCAAAGATTTTGGTATTCCTCCAAAGCGTGTTGTCCTGATCAAAAGCGGCGTAGATGTCGAGTCGTTCCATCCCGTGGATGAGAAGACAAAGGCCGGGAACCGCGGTTCCTACGGCTTCGGGCCGGAGCCTCTCGTCGGAATCATCGCGCGTTTGTCGGATGTCAAAGGGCAGGACATCCTGATCGCCGCCATGAAAAAAGTCGTTGAGAGAATCCCTGAAGCCAGATTGTTGATTGCCGGCGCAGGGAAAACAGAGATGACCTTAAAAAACATAACCAAATCCCTGCGCCTGGAGGACAGTGTTGTGTTTCTGCCTATGGTTGATAAGACCCAGGAGATCTTATCCTTACTGGATGTCTTCGTGATGCCGTCCCGCCAGGAGGGCTTGGGGCTTTCGATCATGGAGGCCCAGGCCGCGGGTTTGCCCGTTGTGGCTTCCAATGTCGGCGGGATTCCCAGTTTGATCGAGCATGGCAAGACTGGGATCCTGGTGGAGACAGGAAATTCGCAAGTCCTGGCAGAAGCGATTATCAGTTTATTGCAGGATAAAAATAAAATGCGGCAATTGGGAGCCGCGGCGCGGGATTTCATTCAACAAAATCACTGCGCGGAAGTTATGGTGGAT
>CAYIQK010000164.1:0-3281 GCA_964365515.1 uncultured Planctomycetales bacterium
AACTAGGACATTTCTATTTTGGTAGAACTAGGACATTTCTATTTTGGTTTGACATTTGAAGTTTTTGTGCTTGCTTTTGAGGGAGATTTTATTAAAATGGTGTTGCTTAAATCCGTAGCGGTGTAAAAGGATTTTTAGTCTTAAAGGAGAGAAATAATGAATGACATTATCGAACGCTTGGGCGAAGAATCCAAAAGCCTATTGGAACACAGATGTGTAACCATTCCAAAGGATAGTCTGACCCTTCCCGGACCGGATTATGTTGACCGCGTGTTTGTCGGTTCCGACAGGTCCAATACCGTGTTGCGATCCCTGCAATGGATGTTCAACAGCGGTCGTCTGGCAGAAACGGGTTATCTCTCGATCCTGCCCGTTGACCAGGGTATCGAGCACTCGGCCGGGGCCTCCTTTGCCCCCAATCCCATTTATTTTGACCCGGAAAATATCGTCCGGCTTGCCGTTGAAGGCGGCTGTAACGCCGTTGCCTCCACGTTAGGCGTTCTGGGAGTAGTCTCCCGTCGATACGCCCACAAAATTCCTTTCATCGTTAAGTTCAATCATAATGAACTTCTGACCTATCCCAACAAGTACGATCAGCGCTTATTTGCTCGTGTCGAACAGGCGGCAGATATGGGAGCGGTCGGGGTGGGGGCAACGATTTATTTCGGATCTGATGAATCGGTTCGGCAGATCGAAGAAGTCTCGGAGGCATTTTACAGGGCACATCACTTGGGGATGTTCACTGTCCTTTGGTGCTATCTGCGAAATCCGGAGTTCAAAAAAGGAAATATCGATTATCATGTCTCCGCCGACCTAACGGGGCAAGCCAACCACTTGGGTGTAACGATCGAAGCCGATATCATCAAACAAAAATTACCGGAAAATAACGGCGGATTTACAGCCTTGAAATTCAGCAAGACACACCCCCTAGTTTATGAACAACTGACCTCGGATCATCCGATCGATCTTTGCCGTTACCAGGTGGCCAATTGTTATATGGGAAAAATCGGTCTGATCAATTCCGGAGGTGCTTCCGGCGAGAATGACCTTCAGGAGGCCATCAGAACCGCGATCATCAACAAACGGGCTGGTGGGATGGGGCTTATTTCCGGACGCAAGGCTTTTCAAAAGTCTATGCGCGAGGGGGTGAAGCTCCTGCACGCCATTCAAGATATCTATCTTTCAACCGAAGTCACCGTTGCTTAAAAAACTCGATATCATCGCCGCACAGCACGAAGGGAGAAAATCCATGAAAAATGCAGAATTGCAAAAAAAATTGTTAAGCGACCGTCGAGTCGTTGACGAGATCAACAGGCACAGATGGATTGAGAGCGAGCGGGCTGGACAGGATATCGGGTTTGAACAGGCATCGACAGACTGGCTTGAACGATTTTCAAAGGCATGGATGGATTACCATATACCCAAGAGAAAGCCTTCCGTTTAAAAAATTTCCGCCAACACGTATTCCCCGAACGAAGAATAATTGAGATTCGCAAATTAGTCCTTAACCGTTCATCGTTCATCAGATCAGGGATGTTCAGAAAAACCGCGCCAGCCAGGTTTCCTATTCCAAAAATTTTCGTTCTTGTTTTTTATGCGATTCTCGCCACGACCCTTTGTTGGGCCGGATCTGCCCCGTCTAATCCTGTCGAATCGAGCGAAGATAATACCCGCGAGGATGAAACACGGGCATCCAAAATCATCCAAACTTTTCTCCGGCAAGGAAATGCGCTCTCTGACCAAAGTGACCCCAACGGGGCCATTGATAATTTCGGCCGGGCATTACTGCTTGATCTCTGGAGTCAAAGCGCCTTGGAGAATCTGATCCTCATGAGCGCGCGTGAACATCTACCGGCGGCGAAGAAAGCTCAGATTTTTCATGTCGAGGCCATTCGGAAATTCATGGAAAACCTCAAAGGCAAGATTGACTATTTTGCCGCAAGGCGTGACGAGCTCAAAGATCAACTCGTGCAGGTGGGACACACACAAGCATTCCTCGAGCACAACCTGGCTGATGTCAAAAATCGATTTTGGGGTCCTCGGGAGAGTATACCGGATAACCCTGCCCCTCAAGACCCCTTGAGTGCCGTGGTGATATCGCTTGATATCGAAAAAGAATGGTTAGCGAGCGAGCTTGGCTATATTCAAAAACAATATGAATGGCTGCGGACTTTGAATGCACAAGCCCGGAGGCGGTCTTTTCCATCGATCCCCTCTCAGGACGTCATCCAAGATGCTTCCCGTATTTCAGAGTTGACGGTGGAAGACCGGAAACCAAAAATCGCCGTGGAGTCTATCCCCGCGAAGGAGACCAGGATCGCCAAAGAGCCAGACGCCAGGGAAAATCAGGATCAGGACATTATTTTGTTACAACAGGAACTGGGAGAAGTGACGAAAAAGTTGGATGATCTGCAGGAACATGTCAGGGAAAAAGACAAAAAACTCGTTGATCTGAGTAAACAGATCATTGGATTTTCACTCAAACTTGCGGAAAACGAAATGATCTTAACTGAAAAGGTAAACGCATTAACCTCTTTGACCAGAGAATACGCCGATTTACGGTCCCGTCTCGAATTGGGCCAAAAAATCATTCAAGAGAAAGACTCCCAGCTTCAGTCTCTGGAGGAGACTCTTTCAGCCCTTCAATCCGAGACAGCCGTCCATGCAAAGGAGTTCAATGGGGTTTTGGCTTTAAGGGATGAAAGCCTTACCGAGTTCGAAGGCATTCTTCGGATCTATCAAGAACAGTTAGGGGACACAACGCAGAAGATGCATCAGAAAGATTTTGATCTGTCGAATCTTCAAGGGCAGTTAGACTCTACGCATATGGAACTCTTCGAGAAAGAAACGGCCCTTCACAAAACCAAACAACAATTGACCGCATTGAGAGAAGAGTTGCAGCACGCGCAAAAGCGATTATTGCAATCACAGTTTCCCCCAAAAGATTGGCATGGGGGAATTCAAAGCACAGATCCCATGAATATGGGACAGCTCCTTGGCAATCATGCGCGTTGAGCTTTGGAATGAAATCCATGCTATACTTTTAGCGGGCTATGGAAAGCGATAAGCAGAGGTTGGGATATGATCCGTTGGGAGCGTTTATCAAAAATATTGTTTATCTGGACAACCATTGTGATGGTCAATGGGTTCTACGCGCCGTTGGTCCACGGGGTCTCGATGGAAACGCTTCATACACAATTTGAGCAGATGACCGGAAAGCAATGGCAGGATGCCACCGAGGAAGAGAAGCGGCATTTCCTTAGCGGACAGTCGGTTCAGAA
>CAYIQK010000165.1:0-3278 GCA_964365515.1 uncultured Planctomycetales bacterium
TCTGCCCCCCCAGCTGGATGATCACCCCTTCCGGTTTCTCCCGTTCGACGATGTTGAGGACATCCTCCAGCGTGAGCGGCTCGAAGTAGAGGCGATCGGAGGTGTCGTAATCGGTGGAGACCGTCTCCGGATTGGAGTTGACCATGATGGTCTCAAACCCCATCTCTTTGAGCGCGAACGACGCGTGGCAGCAGCAATAATCGAATTCGATGCCCTGGCCGATGCGGTTGGGGCCGCCGCCCAAGATCATGATTTTTTTCTTCCTCTCTAAGTCTGTCGTCTTTTGGATCTGCAAAATCGCCTCGTCTTCAGTTTCGTACGTCGAATAGAAATAAGGTGTGTAGGCCTCGAATTCCGCCGCGCAGGTATCCACGAGCCTGAACGTAGCGACAATGCCTTTGTCTTTGCGCATCCGCCGGATCTCCACTTCATCCACACCCATCATCCTGGCCAACTGAGGATCGCTGTAACCGTACTCCTTGGCCTTGCGCAAGAGTTCATCGGGAATGGTCTTTTGTCTCTGCGCGGTCCGCGTCAATTCTTTTTCCAGATCAAGGATCTGGGCGATGTGGCCAAGGAACCATTTGTCGATTTTGCTGAGCCGCTCGATTTCCTCAATCGGCCATCCCTTTTGAAGGGCATACTTGATATAAAAAATCCTCGAGGCATTGGGCTCTTCCAGCCGCAGACGCACCTTCTCATCAGAAATATTTTTGTAGTCCAATTTGTTGTCCAGCCCCATGTGGCCGATCTCCAAACCCCGCAGGGCCTTCTGCAAGGCCTCTTTGAACGTGCGGCCGATGGCCATGGTCTCACCGACGGACTTCATCTGAATCCCCAGCACATCCTTCGCCTCCGGAAATTTCTCAAACGTAAACCGCGGGGCCTTGACCACACAATAATCAATGGCCGGTTCGAATGAGGCCGGGGTTGAACGGGTGATGTCGTTTTGAATTTCATCCAGAGAATACCCGACGGCCAATTTGGCGGCGAATTTGGCGATGGGGAATCCCGTGGCCTTGCTGGCCAAGGCGGAACTGCGTGAAACGCGGGGGTTCATTTCGATGACAACCATTTGCCCATCATCAGGGTTAACCGCGAACTGGATGTTGGAACCGCCCGTTTCCACGCCGATCTCCCGGATGATGGCCAACGAGGCGTCACGCATCTTCTGATATTCCCTGTCCGTCAAGGTCTGCGCCGGAGCGACCGTGATGCTGTCGCCGGTGTGCACCCCCATGGGGTCCAGATTCTCGATGGAGCACACAATCACGACGTTGTCCTTGTAATCGCGCATGACCTCCAGCTCATACTCTTTCCATCCGATGATCGATTCCTCGATAATGATCTCATGGATCATACTGCTCTCAATGCCTAAGGAAGCCACCCTTTCCAGATCCTCCATGTCATAAGCCACGCCTCCTCCGGTCCCGCCCAACGTAAAACTGGGACGGATGATGACCGGGAATCCGATCTTGCGCGCCGCTTCCCGGGCCTCCTCAAGACTGTACGCAAAGGCGCTTCGGGGCACCTCCAATCCGATTTTAAGGACCGCCTCCTTGAAACACTTCCTGTCCTCCGCCTTTTTGATCACCTCATAATTGGCGCCAATCATCTTAACATTGTATTTCTGCAAGACGCCGCCTTCATGAAGTTTCATCGCGATATTCAGCGCCGTCTGGCCGCCCAAGGTCGGTAACAGGGCACAGGGCCGCTCTTTGCTGATGATGTATTCGACAAATTCCGGCGTCAACGGCTCGATATAGGTGTGATCGGAAAACTCGGGATCCGTCATGATGGTCGCCGGATTAGAATTGACCAGGACAATCTCGTAGCCATCCTCTTTGAGGGCCTTGCAGGCCTGGGTGCCCGAATAATCGAATTCGCAGGCCTGGCCGATCACGATCGGACCCGAGCCTAACAGCAGGATTTTCTTTATGTCGGTACGCTTGGGCATATGCTACTATCGCTGGCCGCTAGGGACTTAGTCAGTGGCGACTAGCGACTTTATGTTTGTCCATCATCTCAATAAAATGCTTAAACAAATACTGCGCATCATGCGGCCCGGGCGCGGCCTCCGGATGATACTGAAACGAAAGCAAAGGCAGTTTCTTGTGCCGCAGGCCCTCCAGCGTCCGGTCATTCAAATTCACCTCGATCATCTCCACCTCCTGGCCGTTGAGGCTCTCTAAGTCCACACAAAAACCGTGGTTCTGGGACGTGATGCCGATGCGGTCTTCCGGCAGATCCTTCACGGGGTGATTGGCGCCGTGATGACCGAATTTCAATTTGTACGTCTTTCCCCCTAAGGCCAGGCCCAAGATCTGATGCCCCAGGCAGATTCCGAAAATAGGGACCCTGCCGATCAGATGCCTGACGGTCTCGATCACATAATCCACAACGGCCGGGTCACCGGGGCCGTTGGAAAGAAAAATCCCGTCGGGGTTCATGGCCGTGATCTCCCCGGCCGCGGCGCCGGCCGGAAAAACATGAACCTCACAGCCTAAATCCGTCAATATCCTCAAGATATTGTATTTGATGCCGCAGTCAATGGCGGCCACTTTATACTTCGTCGCTGGTTTTTCTTCCCTTGACCCTTGACCCTTGACCCTTGACCCTTCATTCCAGATATACTTCTTCTTCGTGGTCACTTCCTTGACCCAATCGCTTCCTTCCATAGACGGGACCTTGGTCAATTTTTTTGCCAGACTCTGAAGATCGAAATCCTCCGTTGAAATCATCCCCTTCATGGCCCCTTGGACGCGCAGATGACGCGTCAAAGCGCGCGTGTCAATTCCTTCAATGGCGATGATCTGATTTTCGTCCAAATATTCGATGAGACTTCGGGTGGCGCGGTGATTGGAGTGCAGGCGGCAGAATTCCTTGACGACAAAACCTTGGACGTGGACTTTGGAGGATTCGACATCCTCTTCATTGACGCCGGTATTGCCGATCAGAGGATACGTCATCGTGACAATCTGGCCCGTGTAGGAAGGGTCGGTGAGGATTTCCTGATAACCCGTCATCGCAGTGTTGAAGACGACTTCGCCCGCAGTTTCTCCCCTCACAGAGAGCGTCCGGCCCGAAAAATGCGTTCCGTCCTCCAGATATAAAATCGCGGCATTCATCTTGAAAAATGGAATCGTTTGAGGAAAGGGATGCGTTGATTGCAGCCTGGTTCAATATATCATTTCATTACCTTTTGTCAAGGGGTTATCCGCCAACATGCTGCGGCGGATAACGGCGCTGCAGAGGGAAAAATACTGTTTGTGAAGCAT
>CAYIQK010000166.1:0-3263 GCA_964365515.1 uncultured Planctomycetales bacterium
GGGCGGCGCCTTTGATCACGGCGTTCAATCCGCCGCAGTCTCCGCCGCTTGTGATAATGCCTATGCGTTTCATTGTTTCACTCTCCTTTATGCATTAGCGTTGACGAGCATGTCCCTGGCGTGCTGGATCGAGATCTTCGTTTCTGTTTTGCCGCTCATCATCTGGGCCAATTCCTTGACGCGTTCTTCTTTGCCGAGTTCTTCGATGGTCGTGCACGCGCGTCCCGTTTGGACGGCTTTGATCACCTTGAAATGCGCGTCAGCGAAGGAGGCGATCTGTGGCAAATGGGTGATGAGAATGACTTGACGGCCGCGGGAGATCTCGCGCAGTTTCTGTCCCGTGATGGTTCCCAGCCGGCCGCCGATTTGCGCGTCAATTTCATCAAAGATGAGGACCGGGATGGGATCGACCTTGATCAGGGCTTTTTTCAAGGCCAGCATGACGCGCGCGGCCTCGCCCGTTGAGACGATTTCCGAGAGCGGTTTGAGCTCAACGCCCAGATTGGGGCTTAAGTAGAATGTCACGCGGTCCTGGCCATGATCGTGAATGTCCGACGGTTCCACGCGGCCCTCAAACTTGACATGGGCGATCCCCAATTCCGAGAGTTCCTTTTCAATGATTTTTTGGAGCGCTTGGGCGGCATTTTTTCTTTTGCCGCTGATCTTCGCGGCGATTTGTTTGAGTTTTTTTTCCAGATTTTGTATTTCGGACCGCAATTGCGCGTCGTTGTGCTCTAAGTTGGATAAAAGATCGAACCGTTCCTTGGCGGTGTCGTAGAATTTTTTGGCCCGCGCGAGCGTGGGGCCGTATTTGCGTTTGATATCTTCGAAGATATCCACTCTTTCGTTGATGGCCTGGGCCTCTTGGGGTTCAAAGGAAATTTGATCGGAATAATCGTTCAGCGCGGCCAGGAGCTGGCCGTTGGTCTCCTGAAGCTGTGTGAGATATTCCATGAGAGGGGCCGTTTGGCCGTCGATGTGGTTGAGCGTGGACATCGGGGAGAAGGCCTGGCGTATTTTTTCGGTTGTGCCGTTTCCGTCCTCTTTGAGAAGATCCATCAACTGCGCCACACAGCCGGCAAGCCGTTCGGTATTGTTGACCCTGGTTTGCTGCTGGAGGAGTTCTTCGCAGTGTTGATCGTTTAAGGGGACTTGTTCCAGTTCTTTGATTTGATGCGAAAGAAGGTCGAGTTCACGTTCCCGCGAGTGGGAGAGGGCTTGAAGTTCTGCTGATTTTTTTTGCAGTTGGATATATTGGGCATACAATGCCTGATAGTCTGTCACGAGACTGCCGAAATCAATCAGCCGGTCCAATATCTCCATATGGGCCGCCTGGGAGAGGAGCATTTGATGATCGTGGGGGCCGTGGAAGTCAATGAGATGATTGCCGATTTCTTTCAATTGTCCGAGCGTGACGGAAAAACCGTTGATTTTGATCTTGTGGCGTCCGTCCGGCTGATAGGTTCTCTGGATGATCAACGCGGGATCCTCCTCCGACAAAAAATCCTTGAAGAGGGCGGAATTTTTGAGCTCTTGATTTGTCAGGTTGAAATTGGCTTCGATATGGCAGGATTTTTGAGGGTCACGCAGTTGAGCGTTGCTCATCCGATCGCCCAGCGCGGCGCGCAATGCGTCGATGATGATGGATTTGCCGGCCCCCGTTTCCCCTGTCAGGACGTTGAGGTGTTCGTGGAATTCTACAGTGACTTGGTCAATGAGGCCGAAATTTTGAATGGACAGTTGGGATAGCATGGTCTTTCTGTATCGCGCAATATAGTAGCAAACGATTGAAGGTTTGTAAAGACCTTCGAGGCATTCTAAAGAAATACTTGACAAAACAATCTTTTGTTATAAACTTAACTATGTTAATCACTTTAGTAGACATTAAGCGACCCATGAAAATTTCAGCTAAAACCGACTATGCCTGCAAGGCTTTATTGGAGCTGGCTCTGCATTGGCCGAATACGGCGCCATTGCGGCAGAATGTCATTTCTAAGAAGCGGAATATCCCGATGAAATTTCTCACACAGATTTTGATCCAGCTCAAGCAATTGGGTTACGTTGACAGCACGCGGGGGAGCCGGGGAGGGTATCTCCTTGCCAAGCCGCCTCAGCAGATCCTGTTCAGTGATGTCCTCACGGACATGTCGGAACTTCCATGGGCGTCTCAACTGCGGAAGACGCAGAAAAATGATGTCTTTGAAATCGTCTGGAAGGAGTTGGACGTGGTCTTGCTCGATCATATGAAGCGGATCAATTTCGATATTCTTCGCCAACGGGAACGCAATGTGGCTCTTTACGCCATCTGATCATATGGAAATTGCCGCCTTTATTATCGCCGCGTTTTTTGCCGTCAATATGGGGGCCCCGAGCTTTGCCGGCTCCTTCGCGACCGCTTATGGCAGTAAGGTCATCAACCGCAAGAAAGCGGGCTTTCTGTTTTTGATCTGCGCCCTGGCCGGGGCTTTATTGCTCGGCGGGGAGGTGTCGAAGACCTTGAGCAAGGGGATCATTCCGGCGGAGTTGATCACCCGGCAGTCCACATTGATTATCCTTTTTTCGGCAACGTTGAGTTTGTTTGTCGCCAATTTGATGCATATCCCCCAGTCCACGTCGCTGTCGACGCTGGCATCGCTGTGGGGGGTGGGATTATTTCACAGCCAAATCAACGCCGGGAAGATTTACTTCTTACTGGCATGCTGGGTCATTTTAACCATAATCAGTTTTACGGTGATTTATTGGATCACCCGTTACATGTATCCGCCGAAGCGCAGGAATTTTTGGATTTATGAAAAGGTCGTCCAGCACCGGGAGCGCCTTAAAAAGATCGTCATTCTGACCAGCTGCTATCAAGCCTTTGCCCAGGGGACCAACAATGTCGCCAATGCCGTGGGCCCGCTGTTCGGGGCCGGGTTCATCGGCCTGGCGGAAGGCTTGCTTGTCATGGGGTTTTTTTTCGGCGGCGGCGCCTTTGGGTTTTCAGGCCCTATAAAGACTTCGGGAGAAAAGATTGTTCCTCTGGGGTTATTAACCGCCACCGTGATCAATGTCGTGATCGGGACGATTACGATCATCGCGTCGAAAATGGGCGTCCCTTTTCCAACGGTCATTGTGTATACGGTGTCGATCTTCGCGATCGGGGGCATCAAGGACGGCATGGATGTGATGTTCGAAAATCCCGTGACACGAAAGACATTATTCACATGGGTCATCAACCCTGTGATCACGCTGGGGGTCAGTTTTTTGCTGGCCAACATTTTTCT
>CAYIQK010000167.1:0-3262 GCA_964365515.1 uncultured Planctomycetales bacterium
TGATGCGATCCGGTCCTTGCCGGAGGGCGAGAAAAAATGGCAGCAAGTGCAGGCGTATGTGTACGGCAGGGCGATGAATGAAGCTGTGTTGATCGATGGTGCCCGGGAATTCCTGTACAAGTGCCGGCATTTCGGCGTGCCGGTGTATATTGTCAGCCATAAAACCAAATTCGCCGCGCAAGACACGGACAAGATTGACCTACGGATGGTAGCGCTGGATTGGATGACGAAAAAAGATTTTTTTAGTCCCAAAGGATTTGGATTTTTGGCCGACCAGGTTTTCTTTGAGTCAACGCGCCAGGATAAGGTCGGACGGATCAAGCATCTGGGCTGTACGCATTTTATTGATGATTTGGAAGAGACTTTTTGGGAAGATTCGTTCCCGCAAAGTGTAACGAAGATTCTGTATAGCCCTCATTCCGCGGACTCTGCGGTGCCGGGCGTGAAGGTTTTCAGGGCTTGGAAAGATATACAAGATTTTATGAGCGTAGAACACAACTATCTGGAGATCGATTCGTGAAGACCGCAACGGAGAATTCCGAAAAAACGATTCTTGATGTGTGCCGGCTCGCAAGTGATCTTTTGGGCATTGCCGTTCATTCGGCCCAAAGGATCGGGGGTAGCGGGAATAATCGGGTGTATAGTCTGGAATACGGTAACTCCCGCAAGGGTGTGGCCAAGTTTTATTTTTGTCATCCAGCGGACAAACGGGACCGTTTGCACGCGGAATTCTCCAGCCTTTCATTCTTGTGGGAGCAGGGGATGGCCGACATCCCGCAGCCGATCGCGGTCAACCGGGAAGAATCCTGTGCCATTTATGGATTTATCGAGGGCAAAAAGATCACGCCGGCAGATACGACGAATGAAGATATTGTCCGTGCCGTTGATTTCTTGGGCCGTTTGAAAAATTTGAATCACCTCGCGGCGCGATCTCAGAATATGCCCGCGGCCTCCGATGCCTGTTTTTCGATCCAGGCCATTCTTGCCAATGTCGAAGGAAGGTTGAACAGGTTTCAGGGGCTGGAACATGATGAGCCGGAATATTGCGAACTGGGATCTTTTTTGCAGGACGATTTTAAACCGTTTTTGAGCGTCCTGGCGAAATGGGCCCGGGAACAATGCGCCCAAAGCGGCATTTCTTTCGACAGAGAGATTTCCCAAGAACAAAAGACCTTAAGCCCGTCGGATTTCGGATTTCATAACGCTTTGCGCGCCCCGGACGGGCGTATCGTTTTTCTGGATTTCGAATATTTTGGCTGGGACGATCCGGCCAAGACGGTCGTGGACTTTTTGTTTCATCCAGCGATGGGTTTGAGCGAGCCGATGAAAAGGAATTTTGTGCAGGGAATGCTCGCCGCTTTCAGGGAGAATGAACAGCTTCTTGAAAGGGTCAGGATCGTATATCCATTGTTCGGGATGAAATGGTGCATGATCTTTTTGAATGAATTTGTGCCCAATGACTTCTCCCGCCGGGCGTTCGCAGCGGCGAATCCATTGGACAGAAGCCGGGTGAGGACGGAACAATTACGCAAAGCCGTGAATTTGTGCCGAAAGTTTAAAGAAACCTACGAGGATTTTTCTTATGCCGCTTAATAGAGCAAAAGCCGCCAAACTTGACCAGCGATCGAAATATCTGCGCCGTCGGATCATAGAAACGCTCAAAGCCACGCGCCGCGGACACGTGGGCGCGGCGTTGTCCTTGATCGAGATCTTGCGCGTTCTTTATGATGATATTTTGCGCTATGATCCCAAAAACCCTAAATGGTCCCAGCGCGACCGCTGTATCTTAAGCAAAGGTCATGGCTGTCTGGCGTTATACGTTATTCTTCAGGACAAGGGGTTCTTCCCCGAGAGCGAGTTGTGGAGATTTTGCGAGGAAGACGGCATTTTGGGTGGCCATCCGGAGGTGAAAGTCCCCGGAGTTGAAGCCTCTACGGGAAGTTTGGGCCACGGGCTGCCTATCGGGGTTGGGCTTGCCCTGAATGCCCGTCACGAGAAAGCGGATCATCGCGTCTTTGTCATCGTCGGCGACGGCGAATGCAATGAGGGTTCGGTTTGGGAAGCGGCGCTGTGCGCCGGCAAGCATAAGCTGAGCAATTTAACGGTGGTGGTCGATTACAACAAATATCAGTCGTACGGCCCCACGCAGGATGTTCAGGACTTGGAGCCGTTTGCTGATAAGTGGAAGGCTTTTGGTTTTGCCGTCCTGGAAGTGGACGGGCATGACGTTACGGCGCTGCTTGGCGCGTTTACCGCGCTCCCGTTAGACAATGGAAAGCCGACAGCGATCATCTGCCACACGCTTAAAGGCAAGGGCATGAGAAGCACGGAAGGTAACATGAAATGGCACCATAAGAGCGGGCTCAAGGATGAAGAAATTCGTCAGCTTTTTGCGGAATCGGAGGCTTACTGATGCGTAAGATGTGTCTGGATGTCGTTTATGAGCTTGCGTGCCAGGACAAACGGGTTTTTTTTATCGGCTCGGACCTGGGGATCGGGACGTTACAAAAATTCAAAGATGAAATGCCCGAGCGTTTTTTCATGGAAGGCATCAGTGAGGCCAATATGATCGGGATGGCCGCCGGTCTGGCCATGGAAGGGAAGATCCCCTACGTCAATACGATCGCGACGTTCTTGACCAGGCGCTGTTTTGAACAAGTGGTGGTGGATCTGAGCTTGCATAATCTTAATGTCCGTTTGCTGGGAAACGGCGGCGGCTTGGTGTACGCGCCGTTGGGGCCGACGCATGAGGCGATCGAAGATATCGCCATTATGCGCAGCATCCCCAAGATGACGGTCATCGCGCCGGCGGACGCGAACGAAATGCGCCGGGCCGTGTTGCAGTCCCTTGATTATCAGGGGCCGATGTATTTTCGTATCGCCAAGGGCGGCGATCCGATCGTGACGCGCGATGATATTCCTTTTGAGATCGGCAAGGCCGTGCCGATGCGCGAAGGCGTGGACGCCCTGATCATCACGACCGGGATCACTTTGCGCAATGGCCTGGAAGCGGCTGACCAGCTAAAGGAACAGGGGATGGAGGTCGCCGTTGTTCATGTCCCGACGATCAAACCGTTTGATGGGGAGACCATCAAAAGATATGCGGCTAATGCGCCGGTCATCGTTACGGTCGAGGAACATTCGATCATCGGGGGGCTCGGTGGCGCCGTAGCCGAGATCATCAGCGAAGCGAATTTTTCTTCTGCAAAACGGTTTAAGCGCATCGGCATTCCTGATGTTTTCGCGGACCGATACGGATCGC
>CAYIQK010000168.1:0-3249 GCA_964365515.1 uncultured Planctomycetales bacterium
ACCCCCACTTCACTTTCCAATCCGGCCTTTCCGCCGAGCAATTCGGTGTTCATCCTTACGATATAAAGGCCCAGGCCCGTCCCTGGCTTCTCCGATGCCCGCTCAAACGGATGCCATACCCTTTCCTGATGTTCGGGAGGGATCCCCGGGCCGGTGTCACGCACAAAAAGCACGGCCTCATGGGCCGTCTCATCCTTGCGCAAAGCTATCTCCACCCTCCCGCCCACGGGCGTATAATAAACAGCGTTCTCCATCAACGTATCAATAATACCTTTTAATAACACTTCGTCTGTCGCAAAGCGTATCCCCGGTTCTATCGCCATCCCCAAGGCAATGCCCTCCGTCACAAAATGGCTCACCCGTTCACGAATGAATTCAGAGACGTCCACCTCTTCGATCACCAGTTCATCTTGTCCCCGGCTCAACCGGTTAACCAGGGCAAAAAATTTGTCAATGTCCCTGTTAACCGATCGCACATTCTTCAGGGCTGCCTGAATCAGCGCCTCGGCGCGAGGATGAACGGTGATTTCCCGCGACTCCCACTGCGCCCGGAAGGCATCGATCGCCGCCATCAACCGGTCTCTCTTTTCTTCAATCCCGGGAAGCGTCCTCTGGATATCCTCATACGCGCGGCCTAATTCTTCCACCTGCGATGTGACCGCCGTCCGCAGGAGGACGCGTCCCGCGACAACCTTGTATGTATTCAACAACGCCTCCCTGGCAGATAACGAATC
This sequence comes from uncultured Planctomycetales bacterium, assembly GCA_964365515.1. Classification (GTDB taxonomy): domain Bacteria; phylum Omnitrophota; class Gorgyraeia; order Zapsychrales; family Zapsychraceae; genus CAYIQK01. The sequence continues at coordinate 735 of CAYIQK010000168.1, forward strand.
ACCAATGAGACCAAGACCATTTTCAACAACCTCTTTCGCCTGCGGCAATGTGCCGGCCTTACCCATACCATTAATGATGTCGTACATACGGGAATCAGCCTCTGCGTCAGAATAGTGTCCCGCGGCAACCGGCAGCGTATCCAAGACAGCGACCAGGCTGTCGACCTCATCCTCGAAGACCACCTTTGATGCGAGCAACGCCTCTATGGACTTTTTGGCCGCGCCTATCGGGCCGATAATTCCCTCATAGAGTTCCTCAAACAGTCTCACGATACCACCCATCGGCTGCGCCTTTTCCAGGACGGCTTCATCGACCATATCGGTCTTAAGCCCCAGAGATAAACCAATCGCTCTTTTGAATACGCGAACGGTCGATGGGATATTGCCTTTTAATTTATGCAAACTGGCGCTTAAGCGCGTCACGTCGTTTAAGACCTTCGCCTTTTCTCCGGCCAGGCGCTCCTTCGCGCGTATTTCCCTCAACACAAGGGCCGCCATACGGACAAACGTCTCGATGAGAGGGGCCACAGTCTCCTCCTCCATCGTGTTCATAAACATCCTGCGCCCCAGGATCCATTTATTGAGCATCAGAATAATCCAGCTCTTACCCGGCACGATCTCCTCAATGGCATGGAAAATATCATCTGAACTCTGATAAGTCGTCCAGTCCTTTTCCCACATCTGCCGATCCACATGGTATTGAGGGCCGAATTCTCTTCCTTGAACAATCAGCTTCTCGTTTCTATTGGGCTCGTACTCCGATCCTTTCCTGGCTTTAGAGGCCAATTTCCCTTCAGCCCTGTAGCGCTCAAAGTTCAAGTAACGGATAACCTGCCACAGCTTTTCAGGATCTGTCAATTCAATCTCCTGAGCGGCGCGGGATTCCCCCTTCATTCCTACCCGCATGATTTTCTTGATGTAATATTTTTTATCCTCCTTTTGCTCCACGACATAGACATTTCGGCCGGAGATCCCCAGCTCACCCATCAGGCTATTCAACACCTCCTTGACGCCTTCCTCATGGGAGGCGGAAACCAACGCTATCGAGAGATCCTTAAGATGCCGCGTGGAGACCATCTCGTCAAGACGCTTGACCGCCCGCATCGCGTCAAGGACGTTCTGCACCCTGTATATCTCCTCATTTAATATTTTTTCGTAAGGATGGGAACCATAGCTAAGGGCACCGCGGTTTAACTCACGGATCTGGTCCAGGAACGGTTGAACCTTTTGAGCCAGATCATTATAGATATAGGTGTACAGATGGGCCTCATCGAGATAACCCCCTATGGAAAACCGGCCATAATCAACCGTGATCCTGTCGAGGAAAAACAGCGGCTCTACCTGTCTTTCAACGATATCAAAGATCTGTCCCATCAGTTCTCGCTGTGTCTCGGAGGAACCCTTGGTCGATACGCGGCGCGCAAATCCCCCTATCGTCTGGACCATCGGATTTCCCAAGATATGCCGCACATCCCGATAGATGTCGCGGATCACAATGCCGCGCAGTGTCCCGGCGGCGGCTTCCTGGACATGGGTATCGGGATCTCTCATCATCGCGTAAGCCAGGTCTTTGGCCGTCTTTCCTTGCAATTCGGCAATATCCTCAGCGAACCGGCGGCGTATCCGCGGATCTGCATCCGTCGAGAGAAACGCGAGAACCTGCCACGCCGTTTCCCTGCCCCGGCCTTCACCTTTTCCGTTGGCGTAGGCCGTAATAATCTGCAGCAAGCCAAGGTACTCTTTCTTTATCCCGGCCTTTACAGAGGATGGGATGCCGGGCTGTGCTTCGAGGAGGGCTAATAAGGAGATATAATGCCCCCTGGCCCATCGGAGCCATGCCTCTAGGCTCTGCGGATCTTTCAGCGCCGCGACAATCTCTATCTCACCGTCCCACGTCCTCCTCTCAGGAGTCGCATACACCGGGGTGTCCTCGTGGGCACTGGTGTGGAAGGCCGGTGAAAATCTCAATCGACCGCTTCCCGGCGGATGTACAACGAGGCGCAGCCGGACCGTGCGCCCTCGGACGACAGACATATCGCCGGCCGCCAGACTTATTGCCAAAGGCGTCCATTCCTCCCGGCCTTCCGCCGTCCTGGAAAAGAGCTTTTGCTCAGAGATAGGCCATTCCTCCCACATATCCACGATCTCCACACGCCCGATCTCAACCGGCAGACTGAAATACTCGTAATGATCCCGTTGTCCAACCCTGGTTTTCTTCACCTTAACCTCGCGTACCGCCTCTTCCAGAGTCACGGGCCTGTTAAACGTAACAGTGGCATACACCCTGAATGTCTCAAACATCTCGCCGTTCTCTTGATCAAAGTCAAAATGAATGGGGCCGGGACGGGGTTCCCAGCTCAAGTCCACCGCGCTGGTAATCCTCAACTCCGCGTCTTGGGCTGGCTGGCCGTTGTCCACAGGGCTGGAGCTTGCGATAAGCTCCGGTTTCCGCGAATTGACCGGCGAGGAAGCATTTCCTTGAATAGAGGCCGCCGCGGGATGACGCAGTATGTCA
>CAYIQK010000169.1:0-3243 GCA_964365515.1 uncultured Planctomycetales bacterium
AATTTTGCATAGTCGACTTTGTCACGCCAACCCGTGTGTCCACCCCCAACGGGCCGCAAACGGGCTCTCACTCCGAACTTTACGTCGCTGGCAACATTCAGATGAGAATTGGGGGTTCTACAAAGCAGGTCAACGCATATACCGCGCTCAGATAGCGTCCGGGCCGTAAAGGTTGTGGCTAGATATATCGCGGGATCTGCCCACATGGTGAGTAACACTTTCATTTCTACACCTTCTCCCCAATCTTCTTGGTATCACGCGCGGTTACCCGCAACAGATGTCCCGCCCTCGTTTTGCCTTGCTTGCCTTTCATGGTGTCCGGTGCAGCTTGCCTTGCATTTGTGGAAGTAATCCGGGGTGGCTAGAACCTATCTCAAAAATACTCCGGCATATATTCGTAGGGTGGGCATCGCCCACCAACACGGCTTTGCTGACTTTCCGACGGTGGGCGGTGCCCACCCTACCTATATTTTGAGATAGGTTCTACTCAGGTTTGGCGCGGAATCGAGCATGCGTGCAATTTAAGTTGGCGCTAAGCTGGCCTCGCGGTAAAGACAAAGATGTCGTAACTCACTTCTTCATTACGGCTCAATATGCTGATGATTTCCTCGGCAGGCTGGTGGGAGGAAAACACAAAATCATTTTCCAGCCGGAGATTGAAGCGAGCGGCTTTGTCAGGCCGGAAACGCTCAATAATACAGAGCGATTCCTCCCGAAAGCGCGGGAGGTTCGCTTCGAAACATATAACCGGCACGGGGCGGCTCAATCCATTAAACACGGAGAGTTCACCGCCTTCGACATCGATCTTCAGAAAATCCGGGGTTCCGTATTTCGCGATCATGTTGTCGAGCGTCGAGACCGGCACCGAGACTTTCCGAATGTTTTGCTTATGCATGGAAACGAGCCAATCCCGCTCCTTCTCGCTCAACGTGTTGTAGGCTGATCCGTTTTCCTCTATGAAGAACGTCCCGGTTCCGGCCCGGTCTCCCAGGGCAACATTCTCCAGACAAACACCCTTGTCTCGTCCATATCTCGTACGCAACGCCGCAAAGCAAGTCTCGTCCGGCTCAATGCTGACAACTCTTTTCGCTATCTGCCTGAAGGCCCACGTTTTGTCGCCATGGTTGGCGCCGACGTCAAATACCACGCCAAGAGAGCTCCCCAGAGCCCCGCGATAAAAAGCGAGATCTTCATTCAAGGCCTGGATGTAGCTGGGATTCTTGTATTTCAGGATCCCGTAATAAATTTTCGAGTAACGAATAGCATTGTACGCGCCGAATTGCCGCGACAATGTCTTGAGTGCTTCGCTTATCGACATGACATGTTGCGCCTTTCCAGAAAGCCGCCGAATGCGCCGGCTATCGATGACAGCTTTGACTCAGGCCCTTCCTGTAATCAACGCTTAATGGTTTCGATGGCCGGCAAGGGAAAAATGAACCCGCCACCCTCATTCAGAAACGCCTTCTCCCTGTCCAGAAACTCATCTCTGAAGTGCCAAGGCAATACTAGATAATAATCAGGCTTCATGGCTCTTGATTTTTCTTCGCTGACAATGGGGATGTCCGTGCCGATCGTCCTGGCGCCGTCCTTGTCCAGGTTCCGGTCGGCCGCATAGTCAATGATGGTATTGTCAAGACCGCACCATTGCAAAATGGTGTTTCCCTTGGTCGATGCCCCATAAATGTGAATCTTCTTGCCTTCGCGCTTCAGCGCCTTCAGCAGGCCGGACAACTCTTCCTTATGGCGATTGATCCGGTCTTGAAAATTCTTGTATGGCTTGTCGGTGTCGAGCTCCAGATCAAACTCCTGCTGCCTGACCTGCGCAAGGGTCTGTTGATTCTCCCTGCTCTTGAACTTGAAATTCGATACATGAGTCACATAACAGCGGATGCTTCCGCCGTTAATACTGTTGAACTCGACCTTGACCACCTTCATGCCGCATCTTTGCATCAGGTTTTCAATCACCGAAAAGCTGTAGTACTCCAGGTGCTCATGGCATATGGTGTCATACGAGTTCATGGCCAGCATGGCCGGCATATACGACACTTCAAAGATCCATATTCCCTCTTCACTCAGGATCGCCTTTACCTGCTCCACGAAATCCACGGGGTTCTCGAGGTCGTAAAACATGGCGATCGAGGTGACAATGTCGAAGCGCCGGTCGGCGATCAAACCGTTGAGTTCGTGAGAGGGGAAGGTGTCTTGTATGACGGTAATCCCTCCAGAAATTTCCCGCGCTATATCGGAAGGATCCACCCCGAATTTTACGAACGCATCCGGATAACTGAACAACAGCGTGCCGTCGTTACATCCGATGTCCAATACCCGTGCATCCGCCTTGCCGACAAAATCGGATGCCACATCCGCGATACCTTTCAGGTGATCGCGCATGGTCTGATTTGTTCCAGACCTGTACCAATATGCCGAATATAGAATCACGGGCGGTACGGATGTTTCCGTCTGCAACAGACCGCAGGCTTCTTCATCGATCGTTGGGTCGCACCTCACCAGTTTTGTCGGTATCTTTCGCAGCGGTGGGGTTTCCTTCCCCGGCTTGATGAATGAGCCTTGCAAGTACTGTTCCCCAAGGTCAATGACCTGCGTAAGCGCCGAAGAGCCGCAAATCCTGCAAGTTTTCCTGTATACCAGATGCATGAAACTACCCTAATGATTTAATGAGCAATGACAATACAGCAAAGAAACTTGTCGCGCACGCCGAATAAGCCGGGAGGTGAGGCCGCGGCGGGCAATCTCGGCTGGCTATTTGAGTTTGTCCACCCAAAATGAAAACGTATCTGCAAGCGTCTGGCCAAGGGGTATCTGGGGATCCCACCCCGTTTCATAACGGATCTTTTCGTAGCTTCCATAAATACGTTTTTGCTCCACATTTCTCACCAGCGATTCATCCTGCTCAACGATGATGTCGAGCCCTGCAAACTCGATCAGTTCGTTCAATAACGCTTTGATGCTGGTTTCTCTACCGGAACAAATATTGTACGCCTGTCCATTGCGGCCTCTCTCTAATAAGAGACCGTAGGCACGCACAACGTCACGAACATCCGTGATGTCACGCGTGGCGTGTAAATTTCCGACATTGATGACCGGGGGTTTTTTCCCGAGCGATATCTCGGCAATCTGCCTGGCAAAATTTGATATTGCAAACCGATCACTTTGTCCCGGGCCAATATGAGTAAATGGCCTGGCCGTCACAATCTCAAATTGTTCGGTCTGGCTCCATTGATA
>CAYIQK010000170.1:0-3175 GCA_964365515.1 uncultured Planctomycetales bacterium
CGAATTAAGGCCTTCCGTGTGGCGATTTTGGATGAGATGGCCAATCCCAATAATTATCAATTGCTCATTACGCCCGAAGATCGTAAAGAATGGGAAGCGCTTTTGAGCGAGTATCTCTCCCTCGGCAGGCTGGAGCGGATCAAGCGGCTGGAGGAACTCCTGTACAGCGGTGAGGCGACCAAACAGGGCGTGCTGCATTATCTTGAGACCTTCTTTAAGGCCGATAATCGCACCCTCAGCGAAGAACGCATGCATCGCATCATCCATTTTGTCAATGATCAACTGCGGCTGGATAAGCCAACCCCGCCGCGCACCGAGCGTGATCTACTGGCTTATGCCCTCTCGATTCAGGGATTTGTAGAAGATGTCTATTTCATCGAGGAGGATTTGGATGTGCCCGATAAGATGCTTTCTTCGGAGCTGACCACACGTCTGGGCCAGTTGGCGAAATTCAAGCAGGCTTACTGGCAGGGGCTTATCCGGGCGCTCGTGGAGGGTCTTGATATCGAGGTCGTGGAGAATGGCAAGATTCAAAAGAAGACGATCCGGATTACGGATGAAGAAAAAAAGAGTATGCTGGAGCTGGCCAGGAACCCGCATCAGTCGTTAAACGTCCGTAAGGTGATCATGAGTTATATCATACCGTGGGCCAACACGTATTACGCGGATATCTGGAATACCGCTTACTCGGCTGCGAAGGTGAAGAAGGTTTATCAATTCCGCATGCAGCTCATCCGTCCGGATTACTCGCCGGAGCAGGTGGATATGGTGGTTGAGAGCAAGACTGATCGCATTATGATCAAACACTCGGGATCTTTTGGGGATCTATATGAACCGGTCTATAAAAACCACACAAATAAAAACGATCACACGATAGGCGCTATTTTAGAGCAGTGGAGCGCTGATAAGGTGAAGAAGTTGCGGACGTCCGGCTTGTTCCCGACGGAAGAAGATGGCAAGGAGCTGCCAACCCTGCGAGAGTATTTGTATTACTTCATCCCGCGACTGCGTGAAGTTTATCTGAGAGGTTATCTAGATCGCAGTGATCTGGAGAAGGAGGTTCAGAGGATTACCGGTTTGATAGAACGCAATATCAAGCCGGATATGAAAAATGCCAAGAAGTTCGGCCAGGCCATAGAGCCGTTGATGCGCGCCGTGATGGTCAACGGGATTACCGCCACATGGAACCGGGGAGGGGAGCAGGTCCACTTCTTCAAATGGAATTCCCTGACTGCCTCTCTGCCGGGTACCCATGGCCTCACCCTGGTCTTGATCGACGCTGATCATCACACCCGGACCGAGGATATTTGGGGCACGCCGGAGGCCGTCAGTGAATTCTTGTATAACTCTCGGGTTGGCGCAGCTCTTCCGATCATCGACCATTACATGGCGACCAATGTCGGCCGGATCGGAAAGGTTGTCCCTATTGGGGAAAACGCCTTCTATTATCACGCCCACACTGGCAAAGAGTTGATGGGCGGACTTACGGCCTATGGGAAATTTATGGTCCGGACGAGGGCCATGCGCTGGTCCGAAGGTCTCTCCGGAGATGATTATGTGGCGGAAGACTCCCTGACCGAAGTGGCCTTCCGCAACTTCGGCTATAACTCGACGAGACTGGGATACTACCGTCGCGGGAAGAACTGGTTCTATTCGGAGAGCTCGCATAAGGTTTCCTCATACAAATGGGCCAGCAACAGCAGCGGTGAGGCGGTGCTGGGCCGTCTGCCGATCAAGATGCTGCTCAATCCTAATGTGGACTGGACTTATAAAGCGGATAATTATTGGTGGGATGGATTTGGGTTTTATCTTAAGAAACCTCATACTGTCCGCTACCTGAAGTGGATCATTCTCCTTTATCTGATTTTGGGCCAAAACTTGTTTACGGGCCTGCCGATGTTCTTATGGTTCCTGGGGCTCTTCCTGTCCCAGGCGATCAGTTATGGTGGCTGGTTTAATATTGCTCTGGAAGAGCACCGCGGCATGGTGCGCGGTTTCTTCATCTTTGTCAAGGAGGTGGGAACCAAGCTCTACTGGTTCTTTGTCAACTGGCTTTTCACTTATGATGAGGCCGTAGGTCATGTGGGAGCCCAGCGGCTGGCCAAATTTATCTCGACACTTGGTAAAGGGGCTACCTTAGCCCGTACCTTAAGATGGCAGGAGATATACCTGCGATATGAATTTGCGGTGCGGACCGGCGTTATCTGGTCGACCATTATTCTGGCCTTCTTCGGTTTTAATCCGATGATTTATCTGCTTTGGCTGCTGCCGGTTATGACCTTCTTTGCCGGCTGGATGGGGATGTATATCTTGAATGAAAAACGCAATATGAGAGATTATTTCGTTGATGTCTGGCACATCCTGAATGCTTTGGTCTGGGGGATCATGGATGCGGTCAACAATATCCTGGTTAAACTGACGCCTTGGGAACGGTTTGTGGCTAACCGAGAGGTCGGGCTGATTGATAAGATCGCCGAGCAGATCGCCAGTGAAGATGTAGACTTTGCGAAAGAAAAACGCAATAAAGCCTTTGAACCGCTCACCATGATCAAGGTCTTCAACCAGCATGTCTCTCATTACCGCCGCCTGTTCGGCACGCCTTCGATTGTTAATATCACGGAAGCGATGAGAGAGATAAAGCTCTATTATGCGGATAAGAAGCAGGACGTAAAGAGCATTGGAAAAAAGATTATGGCTCAGGTCGATGCGGGCAACATCGATTTCTCTCTGATCGCGCGGGTGCCGGAAGATGCCGTGACTACGTTGTTGGCAAGGATCAGCGATGCCAGGGAACAGGTGAAACAACTCGCGGACGCCAAAGTGATTGCGCAAAAGAAGGCTGAAAAGATCCTGGAAAAACTAGGAAGCTTCGAAAAGCATTTGCAAGAAATTAAGAACATTTATGCCAGGATTAAGACATTAACGTCTGTAGAGAAGCAGGAATGGCCAAACCAAAGGTCAATACAAGAAGCAACGCCAAGGATTAAGACATCAACGTCTGTAGAGAAGCAGAAAGAGATGGTTAAGTTAAAGCAATACTCCAAGCCGCGTAAGATCGAAGAGATCGATTGGTTCGTGACCGAGCTGGAATATCTGCCGAATCCGATCGCGCCATATCCGGGAAGATTCTTTAATATTAAGAGGCCATTTAGAGAAAAATCAAATAAGGATTATC
>CAYIQK010000171.1:0-3158 GCA_964365515.1 uncultured Planctomycetales bacterium
TGATGCAACGGCCGCAACCCACGCAACCCGATGTCCCGAACTGGTCCTGCCAGCCGGCCAATTTGTGCGTCATCCACTGACGGTACCGCGACTTGGTGGAACTGCGCACCTGCCCGCCGTGGATATAGGAAAACTCCAGGTTAAAGCACGAATCCCACCGCCGCCATCTCTGGGCATGATCCCCGGTCACGTCGGTTACGTCCTCGACGCTCGAACAAAAACACGTGGGACAAACAAGCGTACAGTTGGCGCAGGACAGGCACGCTTGAGCGATCTTCTCCCACTGGGGATGTTCGGCGTTCTGATAAAGAAGCTCCCGGATACCTTCCGTATCCATCTGCCGGCCCATTTTTCCTTTGGCCTCATCAAGAAGTCCGTCGGCTGTCTTCACTTGAGATTCCCCCGCCGATTCGTGGGGGATTTTGCGCAGGATTTCCTCTCCCCGCGGCGTTGCTGTCTCGACGACAAAATAATGGGATCCGGATTCCAGCACCTCGGTCAGGGAAAGATCAAATCCCGCTGCCGCCTTAGGCCCGGTCGCCATGGAAACGCAAAAACAGGTCCCGCCGGGCCGCGTGCAGTTGACGGCGATGATCAAGACATCTTCCCGGCGGCACTGATAGTGAGGATCCATGTGCTGTCCTTTCAGAAAAACCTTGTCCTGGATACCGATGGCGTGAAGTTCGCAGGGACGCACGCCCAAAAACGCCATTTTGTGTTTTCGCGTTTGCTCTGGCTCAATACGAAAACCCTTTTGCGAGCGTTCGGCCTGCCACAATTTGACCGAGGGAGGAAACAAAAACTTTTTCCATGACGTGGGGCCGAGCGCGTAACCAAAAAGCGCCTGATCCCCTCGTTTCTTAAGCCGGTATGTCCCTGCCTCCTGTTCTTCGCCCAAGCCGACGGGCAAATCCTTGAGCGACTCAATCCGGTCATAGACAATGGCGCCGCCGTCTAAAGTCGGGCCAATGGTCTCAAAACCATCGTCTCTCAACAGTTCAATGAGTTGATCCAGCGAATCTTTCGTGATGACATGCATAATTATAACCCAAAAAATCTCATGCCGATCCCGCAGAGTCCGATCAGTGCGGCACTCAACACATGCCCCAAGCCGCACAGAATCGTGATGTTGACTATTTTTCGTTGGGACCAGGCTTCCGCTTTGGCCGCGGCAGCGAGAGGCAGGTAATGATCGGGGCCCCAGAGGGTATGAATCACCCCCGTCGAGATTGCCGCCAGGGTCAACGGCATCGCAGTGTCAATCATCCGATTCTCCTTCGCCATTGAGGATTGATAAGATTCGTATTTTACATCGAGGAAAACCGCTTGACCAGGGAAAAATCGATGGGCACCGTTTGGGCACCCATATTCTATAATTTCTTCTGGGAATTCTCAAATCATTTTTCGGAACTGTCCCCTTGATCGTCGGGAAAAGGAAGCACTCCTAGACCGGGAAAAGGCATAGCAGCGCGCTGAGGATACTTTTTGAGCTGGAGGCGACTCACCAGTAATTGCATACGCCAGATTGAATCTGGATGGGTTGAAAAGAATTCAGGACTTTTGATTCTTCCTTTGTCCTGACGATCCAAAGCTTTAAACACATCAAGCGTTCCTCCCGCATGACCATAGGCGTGAACCACCAAATCAACGCCAAAATTATCCGCTGCCACTTCCTGATCACGGGAAAATTTCAAATCAAAAGTTTGGACTGCAGGACTGACAAACCCGGAGACATCGCCCGACAATCCCAAGGCGGTCGTGATGGAGAGAAGGACAAGCCACCGGCCCAATCCGCGCAAATGATCACGATGGGCATAATGCCCTAACTCGTGGGCCAAAATCATTGCCAGTTCGTTCTCAGTCTTTAATTCAGCGAGAAGACCACTGAAAACTACAATATTCCCAGCCGGCAATGCCATCGCATTGACGATTTTATCATCATGAATAAAAACCTTGTAAGAAAATTCCGGAAGATTCTCCGCCGAAGCAAGTAAATGATCGAGGATATTCTGCAGGTAGGCTCGGGTTTGAAGAAAGGCCTGTTGATCCAGCTTAGAAACAAATCCGCCGGCCATGGCTTCTTCATACTTGGACGGCAGACGCTCGGCGATCTTTTCAGCCGCGAAACCCAGGACAAGATAAGTACCAAAAACAATCCCCGCCAGCCACAAACTTAAACGTAAGAATTCCCCAAAATGATTTTTTGCCGGGACATTGACATTTTCTTCAATGTAACGGGGTTCAAATTTCATTTCACGTAATAAACTGCTGTGCCGTAGGCCATGGCTTCTAATCCGCTCATTTTTTCACGTCTCCCAATTTTCATGGACATAATCCTAACATTAAGGATCGCGTCTGCCCCGACAGCTTTTTCTTTCATTCGTAGAACAGCTTCACGACGCGCCCGGTCCACCATACTTTCGGCAACCGAAATCCTCAGGCCAAAAACGCTGGCTAATTGCGCGACGACTTGCTTAAAAAAATCACCGGCTATCACCACATTGCCCATGACCAGCTTGGTTTGAGCAACGGCACGCTCCTCGGCTTGCTTAAAAGTCACCGCGGGAAGCAAAACCAATGCTCTCTCTCTTTCACCAATATTCGCAAAATGGACTTTTTCATTATGCGATCCAATAAAATAGGAAATTCCAAAGAATACAAACCCAATCCCCCAAACGATTAAATCATCCATATATCTTCCTCCTATTCTACTTTGACCGCGGTGCCATAGATGTAGATTTCTGCCGCACCGGCCGCTACATCGGAGGTCGCAAAACGGACATTGACAACGGCGTTAGCCCCTAACTGCTTAGCCTGTTCAACCATTCGACCAATAGATTCCTCCCTGGTTTCATTCAAAAGCTTAGTGTAACTTTTCAGTTCCCCTCCGAACATGTTTTTGAATGAAGCGCCAATATCCTTAAAAGCATTCTTAGAACGCACCGTACTTCCGCACACCAGTCCATAATGCGAAACAATTCTCTTGCCGGGGATTGTTTCGATGTTAGTGATTTCCATTATTCCTCCTTTGAGATTAGTTAATGTTGATTTTTATTTTCTTCAAAGGTTAGGTGAGAATATCAAAAAATAACAAAAAACGACAGCCCTTTCAAAGGCTGCCGTTAAATTATTTTTCATTTGGGCACATTTTGGGCATT
>CAYIQK010000172.1:0-3085 GCA_964365515.1 uncultured Planctomycetales bacterium
ATGCTGGAGGAGGGAGTTGAACCCTCACGAGGTTGCCCTCACCGGTTTTTGAGACCGGCGTGTATGCCATTCCACCACTCCAGCGTTAGAATCAATCGTGTCACGTGTGAAAGATCTGTTTCACGCCGCTTTTTTTCAAATAAAAAATGACAAGGCTGTGATAAACAATAGAGGAAACGGTTTTTAAGGGCGCCGGGATGGTTGTCTCGAGCGCTCCGTTCAATGAGATCACGCCCGCAAAAACCAGAAACTTGCTGAGTATAACCACCGATGAGAAATAGAGCAGAAGCTGGTAAGCAAGTTTCTTTAAGTTCAGGATGCCGAGTCCGATGAGCAAGGAGGCAATGCCGCTGACGACAACAAAGGCCAGGACATTCGGCGATTTGTTATTGGTGCCAAGCGTCAAGGTGATCAGGTTGAACAAGACCGTGATCGTCCCGATCAGAACCTCAACGGCGCCGATGATAAGAACCAGCCGGTAATGTTTCATGCCTCCTTTGGCCTTGGTGAATTTTGGTGGAGCTGACGAGGATCGAACTCGTGGCCTCTTGCATGCCATGCAAGCGCTCTACCAGCTGAGCTACAGCCCCACGTTAAAAATATTTGATTTTAACCAGGCGCGACCTTGGCCCGATTTTAAAGCGCGTTCTCGCTGCACGGCTTTGATACGAGTCTCAAGCGTTTCGCTATGAATGATATTGAAAGGGCCTCGATTGCGTAAAGATTTTGTTTTCCCTGCGTTGTGGTCGTCTAATCGTTTACGAAAATTTTGAGTTTGGCCGATATATAGTCGGTCATAACGATCTTTCAAAACATAAACGGTGTATGGCATAAGGATTTTTTAATACAATCTTTTGAGGGATCGAATTCGCGGCCTTCCGCCTCAGGCGGACGCTCTACCAGCTGAGCTACAGCCCCTAAATTTCTTTCAGAAATTTAGGGCAGTCCTGGCTTTACCTTAATTCAGATAAAAGCCAGGGCAGCCCCGAAACATGTTGTAAATTGCCAATCAATATAACATCCGTCTATGCTGTTGTCAATACGCCGTAAAGGGGATGAAGGGAGGCAGATTGGCAGATTAGTAAAAACAGGAGACCTTGTTTCTACCGCCTCTTTTGGATTGATAAAGCGCCTGGTCGGCTTTCATGATCAGGTCACGCCGGTCCATGGGGCTGTTGAACCCGGCGATGCCGATACTCACCGTTACCTGCCGTTCAAAATGACTCCTCTCAATGTCCGTGCGGATTTTATCGGCGATGATCTGGGCCCCGGGAATGGTCGTCTGCGGCAAGATAACTGCGAATTCATCGCCGGCGTAACGGCAGACAATATCGACTTTGCGCACATTCTTTTTAAGAACTCCGCTGATCCCGTTGATCAGGCTGTCGCCGCCCGGATGACCATAGGTATCGTTGTAAGGCTTGAAATCGTCGATGTCCAGCATCAGAAGGCACAGCGGCTGCGGATACCGCTGTATGCGGTCGATCTCCTGGTCCAGGGCGTGGATAAAATAGCGGTGGTTGAAAATCCCCGTCAAGGAGTCTGTTATGGATAAATGTTCCAGTTTGCGGTAATAATCCGCGTTCTCCAGGGCGATGGCCGCCTGGCGGACGATCGTGCAGAGGACCTTGAGGTCGGTCGGTGTGAAGAACTCGTCTTGCTCCGGTTTTTTATCGGCGACATTCATGACGCCGATAATCTTGTTGTGCACCTTGATCGGGACGCTCATAAAAGATCTGCTCTGGTAGGAGGGGCCGTTTTTTCGCGCCAGAGGGCCGGTTTCTTCAATATCCCTCACCAGAAGCGGGTTGCCGTCCCGGGCGACCCACCCGGCCACGGGTTCGCCTAATTTGACGCGGCTTGACTTCACGATCTCCTCCCGGAGTCCGATGGCGCCGCGGATGAGTAATTCCCCTGCCCCGGGGTCCAGCAGCATCAAGGAACACCTCCGGGCCCCTAAAATGGCCAGTGTATGCTCAATGACGAAATCGACCAGGTGATTTATGTCGAGGATAGATTGCATCGTGTAGTCGATATCCAGGAGATATTCCAGCTTGTTTTTCTCGTTGACTAACTGGGTATGATAATGATCCAGATCATGGGTCATCTGGTTGAAACTTTTCACGAGCGACCCGATTTCATCCCGGGAAGTATAATGCACGCGCCGATCGAAGTTGCCGCCGGCAACCTGGGCGGCTACGGAGGAGATATTGAGGATCGGTGTCGTGATGCCCCGGGAAATCCTCAGGGCCACCAGAACAACGCCCAGGACAAGAAAAAGAACTATGACACCGACGATAAATCTGAAGTGGTCAACAGGCAGGAACACCTCTCGCACGTCCTGGACAACCAGCATCCCCCAGCCCAATCCCTGAGGATTTTGATATCTTCCGGCAGCGCTGTAGCCTGCCAGGTATCTCGTGCCGCCGATCGGCTCTTCTTCGATAAGATAGCCGTCTTTGCCTTCCTGCACGGCCCGCGCCGCTTCCAGTTTCATCTCCGTCAGATTGACGGCCAACAGGCCCCGGGCGATCAATTCCGTCCCCGCGATGACCAGACCGTCTTTTCGTATCAATAGAAGATGCGCCTGCCCGGAATTATTTTTTTGAGAAGAGCCCTTCAGGATGTCGGAAAGTCCTTTGAGGTTCCAGCGGGCCCGCAGAACCCCGGCCATGGAATCTTCATTGTGATGTTGAACGCGGATTGCGGAAGAAAATACCATGGTTCCCCGGCTTGCGAGCGGGTCCCATTGGGCATCGCTGGTATAGACCGTCCCCGTCATGGTTTTCCGGAAAAATTCCTCTTCGGGGAATTTTTGACCGTACATCTCCGGTGAACTGGAAGCCACAACCTCTCCGGCGGCATTTAACACATCGAAGCCGTCAAAGGAAGTGTATTCTTTTTTCAGTTTTTTAAGGAAAGAGACGATACGTCCGTTATTGTCGTTGATCGTGACATCGTTCATGAAATCCAGCCGGGCCCATCCCTGGACATTCTGCGAGAGGTGATAAATATAGGATTCGACTTTTTCGAGATTTTGCCGGGCGATGTACTGGAAATGCGAACCGAAACTCTGCCGCAGGAA
>CAYIQK010000173.1:0-3062 GCA_964365515.1 uncultured Planctomycetales bacterium
GACATCTCCCATCGTACCGTTTTTATTAACAGTAAATACGCTTTCAACGCCCCCTTTGATTCCATGCTCTATCACCTCCCGGACCCGCCCACGGAACGCCTCATTCCGATTACGAATCAAATCTTCCACCACCGGGCTGCTGGAATCGATATTGTTCGTTGCCACGTTGCTGCTCGGCTGCCCTACGCTACGCCCTCTCTCGGCCATTGATATCTCCACGGGTTCGCTCTGGCTGATTTCTCGCGGCCTCTTAATCAAGACAATTCGCGTACCTTCTGTCACATCGCTTCCCTGTAATTCAGATTCTCCCTTAACCCATGCCTTGCCTCCCGACTCAATCTTAACTTCATCCATAAATCTTGTCGCCAAGGGCAAACCGGATCCTGCAGTTCCTTTCGTTGTAAATCCAACCTCAGCAACACTATTCAAATAATCATTCTTAATCCCTTCTCCCTTGTCGGCTATCTCAATGGCAATACTCCCGTCTACAAGCGTCTGATATTTCAAAGTCGCCCGCGCCAAACCAACTTTTTTCGACGCATCAAAAGAATTCTGTAACAATTCATGTGCGGCCAAGCCAATACTATAAGCCGTGTCTTTATCAAATCCTCCCGCCTCGGCAAGATCCATAACTTTACCGACATTTTCATCGCGGGTTTCTGGAGAAACTTCAATTGGCTTGATCCCGGAGAATTCTGACTCGTTAAAATTCGACTGCGGCGTTCGGACGGACGAACCGGCTGTTGATCCCCGAGGCGATGTGCTTTGAGAAGAAGACATTGTTTGTTTTCTGGAAAGATCATTCATGGCTGACATAAAAGCAACCATCTCGAAGCGAGATTTTGCGTTGTCCCCTTTGACATCCACAAGAACAGGTTCTTGCTGATCGGTTAATTCGCCGCCAAACTCAACAGGATGAGAAATAAACTCGGCCTGACGCGCATGCTTGAGAGTCAGGGAAGGATTCACCATCATCCCCTCAAACGCCTTGCTATAAAACATTTTACTGTCCGTTTTTTCTTCAATCTGCGCGTCGTTGATCCCAAGGTCATTCATCTGCCGCAATTTGTGCCGCGCCACCCCCTCCATAAAGAGCGGCAATGTCCCCGTCATGCTTGTATCGATAAATCTAACCCCATCGTTAGCCAAAACATCATTAGTAATACCCGTCGTATCAAGATATTGAGAAAGTTGCGTGACGGCTTCTCGCAGATTCTTTCTTGATTCAAGCAAGCCGCGATTTTGCGGACTTACAAAATCCTCGTCCAGCTTGTCGTTAGAAACCAACCGGTCGAAAATATCAAAAAATGCCTTCTTAACAGCTGGAAAATCATTCCCACCACGCTCTTTGACCTTGAGTTTTGCCTCGTCGATCATTTGATGGATCATGATGTCGGCCGTGATTTTGTCTTTAGCCTTTTGGACAAACTTAGCAAACGTTGACTTGGAAAGATACATCACCTGGGGGTTGCCGCCCAGCGCCCTATCGGCGGCCGCGAGAGATATCGCGTCTCTCATCAAATACACATTGCGCTTCCCGTCTTTCGGGAGCCCTTGGGCGAATTCATAGGCGGCTTGAGCCTGCTTTTCTGCCCTATGGGACATTGCCTTGATATCGCCCGTAACACCCATGTCTTTCGCAATCGAACCCAACTCATCTAAAGAACTGATGCCGGTTGCTCGATCCTGAATGTCATAAGCCCACTTGACAAATTCAGAGGCCGGCTGATCCTGCAAAGAACGCTTAACAATCTCTCGGACAAAAATCTCTCGCTCACCGGCATCCATTGGCGAGCTGGATTCTACTTGAAGAATCTCCTGCCTCGATGCGGCAACCAATTCTTTCTCGATTGCTTTTATTGCCTGGCTCGCACTCCCTTTTTCGCTGATTCTTGACGCGTTGGAGACATTCATCTGCCTGGCCATTTTCTTAACCGCGACCACAACCCTCTCATTGAAACTAAGCTGATGTTGGTCCTGATTAAACTTTTCCTCAAGTTCTCCCAATTTTCCCGCTTCAACGCCAAATTGCTCGGCAACGCGTTCCACCGCGATAGCAAGACGTTCTTCCGATCCGACCTGTGATCCCAGCACATGGTTGTACCGACGGGCCTTATCAAGGGCGATGGCATGAAAGATATCGGCCGCGGCCACAATCTTGGTCAACTCAACCACCCTCTTCGTCTCTTTATCCAAATCTCCCTCAAACCCCTTCTCTTGCAGTGCCGTTTTGACATGAACATTTAAGTCGCTGTCATTAAATTTGAAATAACCATTGCCGGCAGGCCGCTCATGATGAAACTTAGCCACCAACTGGCTCACTATCCCTTTGTTTCCTAAAGCCCTCACCAATCTTTCTTCCCCCGCCTCCGCATGACCCTGCATGATTTCACGATCATGCTCCGTAAACTGCCCGGGCTTATCTAATATCCCTTTGGGGATATCTGATTTCCCAATATCATGCAACGCCGCCGACATAATCAAATCTTCCTTAGAATCTGGGATATCCATAAGCCCGGCAATGGTCACACTGCCGTTAGCGATCCCTAAAGAATGATCCGCGGTCTGCCAGTCATAGTTATCGAGATCCAGCAAAAGTTCCCGCGCTTGTGTCCGCACATCTCCATTCGTTATATACGACGTTAAGTCTTCCATCTCTTTCTTCATTTCGAAAAACGGCCGGTTGCGGATCTCCGCCTTAATCCGCAGCGGTTCAGCCCGTCCGATCCATTCCTTTAATTCCGGATGGGTCAACACATCGCTATAATTATTAACGACCACCGACCGTCCGTCGGGCATCGTGATGTCCAGCCTGCCGAATACTTCCTGATAAGCTTTAACCTGCGCCGGATCGGTGACCTTGCCCTGAATCCACTTGATGATATCTTCTTTGGAATCTTGCGCCGCTTGAAGAGCCAAATCGTTGATCTCCTTGTACACGGACACGGCCGTTTCAATATCCGGACTGCCTTGCGATGTCTTCAGGCTATCGAAAGAGATATCCTCTACAAAAATACTTTCGCTCTCGGGCGCGATCCAAACCTTTGCTGTCCCGACATCCT
>CAYIQK010000174.1:0-3059 GCA_964365515.1 uncultured Planctomycetales bacterium
GCCAGTATGAAGGGATCCCTTTGACCACCATCAACGGCGGGCGTTTCGCCGCGGATACAGCCATCACTACGGAAATTCTCTGTAACGCGCAAGTGAAGGCCATGATCCGTGTGGGAAGCTGCGGGGCTTTGCGGGAGGATATCAGGGTTGGCGATCTTGTGATTGCCACGACCGCGCTCAAAGGCGAGGGGGTAACACAATATTATGTCGACAAGGATTTCGTTCCCACCGCGGATGCCGAACTCACCGCAACTCTGGCGGAAGCCGCCCAACGGGCCGTGAAGTCGCCCCTGGCATTGGGCCGCAAGGTGCATCAGGGATGCTGTTGGACAACGGATGTGATTCTCAAAGAAACGCGTGAGCATGTCGGGAAAGCCGTCAGTCAGGGTGCCATTGCGGTCGACATGGTGACCGCCGCCTTCTTGACGATCTGCCAGAGTTATAAAATCCCCGCGGCGGTCATTATGGCTGTGAGCGACAACGTCATCACCGGCGAGATGGGATTCCTCAACCCCGGCTATTACATGGCCGAGGCGTCGGTTGTGGACATCGCCCTGACGCTTGTCAAGGATCTGGAACTCCAAAGGGCTGGGAAATGAATCTCCTGACGCTGATATTTCTTGTTATCTTTGCCGCTGTCCTTGTTAATGTTTACAGGGATTTTATCTTTACCCGGAGGAACAGGGAATACCTTTTCTGGTTTTTGAGGTATTTATTCGGGCATATTCGGAATTTTCAAATGGGAAAGGAGTTCGGTATGCGTCTACGGGGATTGATTCTCGGAATTGTTGTACTTTTTGTTTTGATTGTTTCTTTCGGGTGGGTGGATGTCCAGCCCACGCAAGTGGCCGTTGAGATCAACAAGGTGGCGGGGAAGGTGAACGAAAGGCCTTTGGGCGTGGGGTATCACTTTTATAATCGATGGATTACGGACATGGTGATTTATAAGGTGGCTGCCCGGGCTTACCCGTCAGATACCCTCGCCAGTGAAGAGGCCAAAAAATACGGCTTGGAATTAAAAACCAATGACGGCCAGAATGTTCAGGTCGATTTGACGATCATTTACGCCCTGGATTCTAACTCGGTCCCTGTTCTCCACCAACAGGTCGGCGTGAATTATGAAGATCAAATTTTATTGCCTCAAGTCCGCTCGGAAGCGCGGCTTGCCATCGGCAGTTATTCCGCCGAAGAGATTTATCAAGGCAAGGTCAGAGATCAAATGCAGCAGGCCATCAAAGATAAACTTGTATCGGGTTTATCCAAGTATCCGGCAATTAAAATTCATGATGCCCTGATTCGTCATTTTTCTTTCAGTCCTGATTTTGAACGCGCCATTGAACAAAAGACATTGGCGGCCCAGCAGGTTGTGATCAATCGCAACCGCGCCTTGGCCCAGGAAGAGGAATCCAAGCGTCAGGAGGCCGAGGCCAGGGGGTTCAAATTGAAGGCTGTTCAGGAGGCGGAAGGCCGCGCCCAGTCGGCCAAGATCGAAGCGGATGCCAGCCGCTATAAGCTCGAACAGGAGGCTTCTGGAAATCTCGCCATTTATAGGGCCAACGCCGAAGGGCAGAAATTATTGTCCGATGCCTTGGGCGGTGGACAAAATGTCGTGGCGCTCAAATTCGCCGAGAATATCCCGGACAAACTGCAGATTTGGGGACTTCCCGTCGGACAGCAATCGACATCCCTCATGGATGTCTCAGGCATTTTCAGTCAGATGTTGAAACCAAGACCGTAGCCGAGGCATGGAAACAAAAACGATCAAAGAATCTCCGTTGTTCTGGCCGGCAAGACTGAAGGGTCATGTTTTGTGGGTCTTAGACGAGACGCTGATTCCGCAAAAACTGAAATACATCAAGGTCAGCAATACCAAAGAGGCCGTTGAGGTGATCCGGCAGATGAAGACCCGGGCCTTCGGGCAATTCTTAGTCGTGATGAATACATTCTTATTGGAAATGGAAAATGTAGGGACGGGTTTGAAACCCGTCCCTACGGATGTATTTTTAAACAAAATCCAAAAGACCGCCGAGGCCCTGAACAACAGCCGTCCGACATTTCCGTTCGCGGAAGTCACCTCGATCGTCGTGCGCTGGGCCCGCCAGGCCATTGAGAAGAAAATTGATATCCGCGTCTTTGTCACGAAAAACATCGAGGGGTATTTGGCCGGGATCCGCGCCCGCCGGTTGGAGAGGGTCCGCAAAATCGCCGCGCTTATTAAAAACGGCGACAGCATCCTCACGCATTGTAATGTCAGCGGAGAACTTGCCATGGCCGCGCACCTTTGCCGGCGGCAGAATAAGCAGGCGTATTTTTTCGCCACAGAGACACGTCCGTATTTCCAGGGGTCCAAATTGACGACGTGGGAGTTGCGGCGCATGGGCGCGGACGTCACGCTGGTGGCGGATAATGCCGTGGGATCTTTGATGGCGGATAAGATGGTCAACAAGGTGATCGTCGGCTCCGACCGCTCGTGCGCCAACGGGGATTTTGCCAATAAGATCGGGACGTATCAGATTGCTGTTTTGGCCAAGGAATTCGGCGTGCCGTTTTACGCGCTGACCCAGCCTTCGAATAAAATTGAAAAGGGCGAGGATATCCCCATCGAGATCCGCAACCCCAACGAACTTTTAACGTATTTGAAAAAGAAGATTGTCAGCGGTGTTGTCTCGGGGTTTTATCCGGGTTTTGATGTTGTGCCGCATGAACTGATCACAAAGGCGATAGCGATTGATGTCCACTGACACGGATCAAAAAACAGAAGACCGCGCGATCGCGCAGGACATGCTCCTTAAAGACATTGAGGGGTCGGTTATCCTTGTGCAAGGGGTCTTTAAGCCAGCTGTTTTCAACCTTTTGCCGAAGGGGAACGGCAACGAGGTTTTTGTGATGGAGGGGCGCCCAAGCCTTGAGTCGGCGAACACGACGTGTCAGGAACTTCTCAGGCGAAAAATCAAACCGACGCTGATTGCCGATAACATGGCCGGATTTTTGTTTTATAAAAAATTAGTCAAGGAAGTGTGGCTTTCGTATCAGATGGCGGATGAACAAGGGGCCTTGTG
>CAYIQK010000175.1:0-3047 GCA_964365515.1 uncultured Planctomycetales bacterium
CTGGCGATCAACATCTGCCAGAGAGATATTTTGTTCAGCCCCGGCGGCAGAGGCAAAACATCAACGATTGTCCTCAAAACTTCTTCCCAGCTCTCACCGGAAATATCGTAATGAATATTACCCGTCTTTATGGCTTGATATAAAACACCGGCGTTGTCCTCCTCCCGTTCCCCCAGAGCCAGAACCTCAGGAGTCAATTCAATTTTCTTCTCCAACGCCCAATCCAGCAATTCAATATAATTGAAACGATACTGCTCATTGGCCTTGACGCAAGGCATGTTTTTTTTGTCAATCCACCCGTTGACGGTCTGTTCGGAAACATCAAATATCCTGACGATATCATTGATCGTCAATTGCATTTCTGTTCGCTCTCCTTCAGTGTTTTATTTCAATGATTGAAGAATAAAAATGAGGATAACCCGCCCAGATATCCCAACAAGGCAACCCAGCTGACCCGTCTCAAGTACCAAACAAAGCCTATCTTTTCCATACCCATCACAACAACCCCCGCGGCCGAACCGATGATCAGAATGCTTCCTCCCGTGCCCACGCAATAAGCCATCAGTTCCCACAATTTATGATCAACGGGAAAATGGCCCAAATCGTACATGCCCATAGCCGCCGCGGTTAAAGGAACGTTATCAATGAAAGCTGACACAAGCCCCATCACGGGGACAATGATATCTTTGCTCCCCAGGCGTTCATCCATCCACACCGCCAGACGTCCCAGGATTCCCGCGTGATCCAAGGCGGCGATCGCCAAAAGGATCCCCAAAAAGAACAAAATACTCGAGACATCGATCTTCGTCAACACATGCGGCACCCTTAAAAAATGACGTTCTTGATGAATCAGATCAGTCAAAGCCCACATGAGTCCCAAACCCAGCATGACCCCCAGATAAGGGGGTAACCCCGTCGTCCCCCGCAAAATGGGAACAAATATCAATGCCCCTACCCCCAAAATAAACACCCGTTTAGCCCCGTAAAGAGGCTGATTATCCTTTGTGGAAAAGTCTGTGTTCGTCAACTTTCCTTTGATGCCGGGCGAAAGAAATAATAAGGGGATGATCGCCGATATCAAGCTGGGGATGAAAAGCTGAGACATGATCTTGCCGGATGTGATTCTCCCGCCGATCCACAGCATGGTCGTCGTGACATCCCCGATGGGCGTCCATGCCCCGCCGGCATTGGCCGCGATGATCACCATGCTGGCAAAAATCATGCGTTCTTTTTTGTCTTCGACGAATTGCCTCAACAGGGTCACCATAATGATCGATGTGGTTAAATTGTCCAACACGGAAGAGACAAAAAAGGTGATCAGGGAAACAATCCAAAAGAAAACCCGTTTGTTGTTTGTCTTCATAAAACTTGTGATGATGCCAAACCCTTTGTGAGAATCGATGAGTTCTACAATGGCCATGGCTCCCAAAAGAAAAACCACCACCTGCGCGATGTCCGCCAAATGCTCGTTCATATGCAGAGTAACGACCTCGTCGTGAGGGAAGGCCCTCATAAAATTTAACGCCCAGCAGCCAACCGCGATCAACAATGCCGGAGCGGCCTTATTGATGCCGGTTTTCTGCTCGAGGGTGATGGCAATATAGCCGGCGATGAATATCAAAACAATCAGAACGTCAAACATCCTGCTCCTTCCCGCCCCCATTTTCATCAATGGTTTTCTTCCGGGCAACCCCGGTCTTATAAGCCGCTTCTTCCACGGCCTTCGCCACCGCCGGAACCACCCGCTTATCAAAAACACTTGGGATGATATATTCCTCATTGAGCTGACTGCCGGAAACAAGATCCGCCAGAGCATAACTGGCGGCCAGCTTCATCTCTTCATTGATTTCTTGAGCACGCACATTCAAAGCGCCGCGGAATATCCCTGGGAATGCCAAGGCATTGTTGATCTGATTGGGAAAATCCGACCGCCCGGTCGCGAACACCCTGCAAATCTTAAAAGCCTCATGAGGGTTGACCTCAGGGTCAGGATTGGCCATAGCAAAAACAATCCGATCTTTTTTCATCCTCTTCAAATCATTGGCCGACAAAAGATTCCCCGCCGAGACCCCGACAAAGACATCAGCTCCGTTTAACGCTTCTCTCAAGGTCATTTTGGGATTGCCCGCGTCCACGCAAGAAAACAAATCCCCGCGAGCCTGATCCAAATTCTCATCGTCAACGATCAAAACAACGCCTTTGCGATTACAGCCCATCAAATGCCTGGCTCCCGCCGCCAATAAAATACGGCAACAGGCGGCCCCCGCGGCTCCCAATCCGCTGACAACCACACGGATGCCCCCAATGTCTTTCTTAACAATTTTTAGAGCATTCCTCAGCGCCGCGAGCACCACGACCGCCGTCCCATGCTGGTCATCATGCATGATCGGGATATTCAACAGCTTCTTCAATCTTGATTCGATCTCAAAACACCGGGGCGCGCTGATATCCTCCAGATTGATCCCTCCGAAAACGGGCGCGATATTCTTAACTGTCTCGACAATCTCATCCGTATCTTGCGTCGCCAAACAAATGGGCCAGGCATCGATATTGGCAAACTCTTTGAAAATCATCGCCTTCCCCTCCATGACCGGCAAAGCGGCTTCGGGGCCCAAATTGCCAAGACCTAAGATGGCCGATCCATCCGTCACAACGGCAATACTATTGCTTTTGATGGTCAATGTATTGACATTGCTTGGTTTATCCGCGATAGCCCTGCAAATCTTCGCCACGCCGGGGGTATAAGCCATGGAAAGCTGATCCCTCGTTCTCAGAGGAACTTTGTTCTGAACATGAATCTTGCCTCCTAAGTGCAAAAGAAAAATCGGGTCAGAAAACGATATCACCTTAACATTCGCCAATGCATTCAAAGCACCGACAATCCGTTCCCCCTGGCCTTCGCTGGCGATATCAAACGTCACATCCCGTATGATTTTGTCTGCCGTTGCCTTCACGATATCCACGGCCCCTAAACTCGCGTTTTCGTCCGCGATGATCTGGGCGACTTGAGCAAAAACGCCGGGTTTATTAGCCAGCTCAAGACGAGC
>CAYIQK010000176.1:0-3032 GCA_964365515.1 uncultured Planctomycetales bacterium
TTATTCTCAACCAGTTTCCCCAGAACCCCGGCACCAAAATACTTCGGCCCCTCTTTTGTAAACGTAATACCGACCAGAGTATTCAGGCTGTTTGCGTCATATTCCCCATACAGACCATTATTTTTTGCCCTGACAAGCAATCCTTTTTCGTTGATGGAAGCGTAGGGCTCCGTTTTCCCTCCAGAACTCTTCAGATCCTTTCCTCTCTCTTCATGAATGGGAATTCCTCTCCCGCTTGATTCAACTAATGTTCCCAGATAAGCCTTGTCGTAAGCTCCTTTCAATGTTTCGGCATCATATTTACCGGATTTGATAAGCTTTTCTTGCGCTTTCTGCCCCGATTTTTCCGCCGTAGACAACACCTTGGCATCGGTAGGTAACGTTGCCGCCGGAGCTAAAAAGAGGACAGAACCCGGATTTGTGAACGAAGGCGTTACGGCTCCCATATTGAAATGCCATTCTCCTTTCTCGTCCATCCCGCCTATGGCGTAAACAAGCTGAGATCCCTTGAACTGCTTTTGCAGGCTTTGCAGATCCTGTTTTTCTTCCGGGGACGATTTTGGATTAGGCGGCGCGGTCTTGATATAGTCATCTGTCTTCTCGTCAGCGACCACAAGGACAAGCTTACTCTCTTCCCCGGTGCCCTGTATAACCGCGTACGTGGACGGGGAACCGTCAGTCTTTCCATTCCCCTTACTCTTACCGCCGCCGTTAAGCGGGAGATCTACAATATCCGCCCCGGGTCCGGTGAGTGACACGCCTCCTGACTTCGACGCTGTAAGCCCTGTAAATTCCCTCCGCCCTACAGTCAACACCTTTTTCCCCGTTGAATCACGTATCACGGTGACGTATGGTGAATCCTCCGGGTTCATCTTTATTTTCTTTTTTATCTCGGCCTCCACCTCTTTCATGATTCCGCCTTGATCCACCGTGACCCCGTTTCCCTGAACCTCAGACTTGTCAAACTCCCCTTCAACCTTTAGATCGCCGTTTTCCCTCGTGATAGAACCCTTACTCCCTTCCTTAGGATTCACTGTATATTTATCAACGCGGATCTCGCCGGTGGCCAAATCCAGCCATGCCTCTCCTCCCAGGTGGGCCAGAGAATGCACCTGGTCAACCCCATCTTGCCCGTGCGTCTCTGCGGTCTTGAGCCAAGTGAAACCCTCCCCTACCGCCTTATCGCCGGACAACCACGTATTTTTACTGCTGATTTCTGTTCCCGTCTCAGATCCCGCATGAAAATTCCAGATGCCGTCAACAATGCTGAAGCCGCCTGTGGTTATTCCCCGCGCCTGCGTGTTCGTAGTGATGACCGCGTCCGCGTTTACCGGACGCCCGTCTTTGTCTGGTTTCGACTTTCCTGTCGAAACCGTCACATCAAGTATGGGATGCTCTATAGTTCCCTCGATGGTGTAATTAACATTGTCCAAAACCGGCGAGGCCGGGCCGTTGGTAAAGCCTGAAATGAAAGGATTGTTGGCAATGGCGAGGCGGCTCCCCTCTTTGGCCAAATTGATAGAAACCACTGTCTGCCCTGACACTGACTTTCCGTCGGGACCCATTACGAGTCCTCGTGAGCCGTCGTTTACTATTTCCGCGTTGCTATCAAACTGAGGATCCTTCTTATCTGTTTTATTTTTATCCGGGGCGCCGTCGGCCAAAGACTGAAAATCTACGCCCGCCGCTATGGGCCACGAGATAACTATCTTTTTATCAGCAGAAAGACCGGTCACCAGAAGCATCCCATCTAATTCTTCAGCCTTCCTCTGCAAGTTTGCTCCGGCAGGTTGAGAAAATTGGCTCAACCTCCAGACGATGCCGGCGTCATCTTGAATGAGCGGCTCTACTTTTTCAGCCTTGACCGCAAGGATTTTGCCGTCCTCTGAACGGACCTCCACGCTGCCGCTGCCTTCCTTCCCTTGAACAACACTGCCTCTGACATACTTGTATTGCGGGGCCATCACCGGCGCCGCGGACTCCCTGCTTCCGCCGGCCATAAGGTCCGTTACCTGCGAAGTATAATCATCCGCTTCGCCGGAGGCCGTGGCCTCAATGGTGCCGGGCTTTAACTCCCCTGGATGCTCCTCGCGATAAACCAAAAGCGCATCAGTAAAGGCTTCCTCCATCTTTTTGGGATCTCCTCCAAACCTTTCGCTCGCGTTAGCCTCGAGAAGCTTCTCCGACGCTTGAGTAACGTCTATCTGCAGTGTTCCCTTCCCATTCTTATTAAGATCGGATAGAAGAGCCTCCCATTTATCCGATGAAACATCTATTTTTTCAAAAGCAAATTTTAAAGCCTCGTCATGAACCTTCGCAGAAGAGGCCATTAAAATATTCAGCACCATTTTTGCGCTCAGGTCTCCGGTGAAACTTTGGGTCCCGGGTTTTTCGTTTAGATAAATCTGGTGATACCCCGTGGCCTTGTCAAACTCGACAATTTCATCGCGGCGGGTAAGTCTCTTTTCAAAAGGATCGAGGCCTCCCCTCTCCCCATAGGCAAGAATACCCGAATCTGTATAAAGCCCCTGCTCCGTAATCAGAAGCTGTGTGTCATGGTCTTTGATCTCATAACCGTATTTATCGCCCCATTTTTTTCTTTCTCCTCTGTAGTATTCCCCGCGATATTTCTCGACAGATGGGTCTTTCTCAATTATTTTGTCCAACTTTGTATAAAGAGCCTTGAAATCTATTTCTTGGTCTGACTTTGATACTTCTTCTAAAACACCTAAAAGACCTTTCACATCTAGTGAGAGGTGCGGCGCCTTTTCCAAAACAGAGACGACAAGCCCTCTGAGATATGCGGCTCTAACATTATTTTCTATTTTTGCTATCTCATCAGAAGTAAGTTCCCCGCCCCCGTCTTGGGCCTTTTTGGCCGCCGCAACCTTTATCGCTTCTCGGGCATCCAACTCAAGCCCTTTGATGTCTGTGGTAATTTTTCCCTCCGCGAGGAAGCGTTCGATTTTGCCAACGGACAGTTCCGGCTGGACGTAATCGCCTTTGGCCTTGACGGCGTAGGCAAGTTCACC
>CAYIQK010000177.1:0-3011 GCA_964365515.1 uncultured Planctomycetales bacterium
CACTGCCCATGTCCGGACGTGCGCGCGGCCTCTATCTCCGCCCGGTGCGCGATCATCCACTCTGCCCGTTTTTGCGTCGTCGTCATTTTATCCCCCTCCATTACCGATCTCCCGCGGCGGGATTGCCGCTATTGACCTGCCTCTATTATACCCAAGCCGCTTAGGTTGTCAAGTCCCCCCGTCAGCGTCGGGGGATTTCAACAGCGCGAATTTTCCCCGACGAGGAAATAATTAAAAACTATTTTTCTTCGACGCTGACTCGACGACGAATTATTTTACCCGCCTGACCAGCAGGCCATTGTAAAAAAAAATAAAAAATAATTTTCCTTGCAATTGTTATAAATTTGCGATAAAAGTAATTGAAGAAAATAAATATGACGGTGACCCGCGCAATCTGTGTTATTGGGCGAACCGTTGATGTACTGTCCGGGGAAGTAAATCAGACCGGGATATACTGACTAGGCAGGGCGACGCCTCCGGCCCCCGATAAACAGATGCATGTCGATAGGTTGTTAGGTAAAGGATTCGCTTAGAACAAGGCAGATGAGCGAAAGAAATCAAGCAACCGCCAAATTTACCGCAGCTGACAAGATGTTTAACCTGCCTGCTTATAGAGATTATATTAAATCTTTAAAGGCTACAGGTAAAAAACATCTGCCTGAAGAGATACCTATGTCCGCGAATCAGCGTGAAAGATATAACCATAACTGTTGGAAGGATTAAGTGTCACTGACCGAGCGTAGTATTTTGCCATGACCATTGCCACGGCTGATAAACTTACCAAAGCTGTCCTGCGGCATGGCGGTAACCAAGCTAAGGCCGCCAAAGAGCTTGGGATCACCAAACAGTCCGTATCCCGCCGCCTTATTGAGCACCCCGAATTGAAAAAAAGGATCCTGACCGCCCGCGAGAATGCCATGAAGCATGCCGGCATTAGCCGATCCAGGGTCTACGCCACGGTGTCCGCGGGCCTGGAGGCCACCAAGACTGTGTCTGTGGAAGATAACACGGACGACAGTGAGCCCGGGGATCGTATTCAGATCACGGAAACGGATTTTAAAGAACGCCGGGAATCTGCTAAGATGTGTCTTCAGCTGTTCCGCGACCTCGAACCGGATATTAAACCATTGACCTTACCTTCTCCCGTGGAAGCCCACCTCCACCTGCATTTGGAAAAATTAAACTCTACCGACCTCACCAATCTCTTGCTCGGGAGGTTCAATGGACCAAGCATCAATCCACAAAAACCTCGTTGACCGCGCGCAGATCATGCGCCGGTGCCATAATAACAAGACCGCCCAGGTTGCTGCTCTGGCCCTATGCAGGAAGGACATTAAAGCCTTCTTTCGGTATTTTCTTTGGACTTACGACCCGCGCAAGGACCCCAAGGACCAGCCGTTCATTCTCTACGAACCATACCAAACCAAGTATGTCGATGATATTAACCAAGACATAGTTAGCGGTGAGTCGTCATTGACCGAGAAGTCGCGCGATATGGGCGTGACCTGGATGGTCCTGGGGGTGTTTCTTTGGCGCTGGCTGTTCTTTGATGAGAATTTTCTAGCTGGATCCAAGACCGAGGACGACTGCGATCGGATCGGGGATATGACGACCCATTTTGAGCGGTTGCGGTACATGCTTAACAAGCTGCCAGATTGGATGGTGGAGGCGTGTGGGCATGACCGGAAGAATTCAGGGTACCTGAAGATTTTTAAGGAGAACGGCGCGTCGATCGTGGGGGACGCCATGACCCCGGAATTTTCCCGCCAAGGCCGGTTTAAGGCGATTCTCCTGGATGAATTTGCTTTTATCGACAAGGCGGAAACCGTTTGGCGTGCGGTAGGGGATTCGGCGCCCTGCAAGCTTCCGGTATCCACGCCCAATGGCAGCAACAACCATTTTGCCCGGCTGCGTAAAAGCGGCAAAATCAAGGTCTACACGATCTCCTGGCAGATGCACCCGGAGAAGGATATTCTGTGGTATGAACAGCAGAAACTCAATCGTACGGACAAGGACGTGGCCCAGGAGCTGGATATCAGTTATACGGTTTCTGCGGGCACGCCGTTTTACAAAGGTTTCCTGCGGTCCATACATGTGCGTAAGGTCATGCCGCGTCAGGATCGACCGTTGATCCTCGGGTTTGATTACGGCTGGAACCATCCAAATTGCATTATTACTCAAATTTGGCCTGAAGGGAATTGGATCATTCTGGACAATATCTTCGGTGATTCGATATTGATTGATGAGTTCGCGGAGAACGTGGTAACGTCGTATTTGGCGGAAATGTTTCCCGGGATGAAGATTCAGAACCCGTGTTGGGGGGATCCCGCGGGCCGGCAATCTTCCGACAAATCCAAGAAGTCGTCCGAACAGATATTACGCATGAAAGGGTTCCCGGTCCAGTCGCGGCCGTCGAACCTGCCGTTCACGAATTATTCCGCGCGCAAGAACATCATCGAAAAGAAATTGAAGACCCTCATTCAGGGACTGCCTGGGTTACTCGTCAATGACGTGCCGGGTAACCAGATCATCATTGACGGGTTCGAGGGCGGGTACCGGTTCCCGGATGAGAATAAATATGGCGCTATTCGTGAGGTGCCGGCCGCGGATGATTATTTCGAGCATTGTTTATCGGGGGGAACCAATGTTCGGACATTGGATGGCTGGCATTTGATCAAGGATTTAGTGGGGAAAGATTTTATAACATACGCGTATGATTCATTGACCAGAAGGCTTGTGCCGGCCAAAGCGCGAGATTGTCGGAAGACGCAAGAGAATGTTGAGCTTTGGAGATTGAAGTTTGATACCGGAGAATTGATCGCTACTCCCGAGCATTTGATCATGTTGCGCGATGGCTCATTTAGGCAGCTTGCCGATCTGAAGCCCATGGATGAGTTAATGCCTTTCTATGAGACGCATAGAAGCAAGAAGGGTCATACGACAATAAATTTGAATGATGGTTCCATATGTGATGAGCACCGGTATATTTATTCTTTGTTCAACGGACATTT
>CAYIQK010000178.1:0-3010 GCA_964365515.1 uncultured Planctomycetales bacterium
TGTTCAAGGAGGAAGCGGCGATTTTTGATCAGCATGGCCGGCCGCTGGATGCGGCAAACGAGAAAAAATTACCGCAGGCGGTTTTCACGCGCCCGATCAGGGGGCTCCCTTACACCATCGCGGTTTATGAACGGTATCCGCTCCTTTTGGAACAACTGGAGAAGAAACGCCAAGGACTTGTTTTTTATGTGACGCTCATTGTCTCCTCGGCCGTCTCGATCTTGGCCGGCAGTTTTTACGCGCTCTGGGCCCTGGCGAAGGAGTGGCGGTTCGCGCAGATCAAAAGCGACTTTGTTTCTCACCTCTCGCACGACCTTCGCCGGCCTTTGACGTCCATCCGCATGTTCTCCGAGATGCTGAGGGATGAACATACCCCCGGCGAGGAAAAGAAAAAGGAATACTACCGGATCATCAGCAATGAAAGCGACAAATTGACGCATCTGGCCAACAATGTCCTGGATTTTTCGCGCATTGAACGGGGCCGCCGGCGGTATCATTTTGAAGAGGCGGATCTCACAAAGATCGTCCAAGAGACGGTGGATCGTTTCAAGACTTATATGGCGGAGGAATCAAGGGCTGTGACGCTCGCGATGGATTCTTGCCCGCTGATACGCGTTGACGCCAACGCCATCGGTCAGGCCGTGATGAACCTTCTGTCGAATGCCGCCAAGTATTCGCCGGCGGATAAAGAGATTCAGGTGAAGCTCGTCAGAAACAAAAGGGAAGTTGTCATCGAGGTGGTTGATCAGGGGATAGGGATTCCGTCCCGCGAACGGAAAAAGATATTCGAGAAATTCTACCGCGTACCGCAGGAGCAGGTGAGCCGCATCGAAGGAAGCGGCTTAGGACTCACGCTCGTTAAGTACACCGCCGAGGCGCATGGGGGACGCGTCAAGGTGGAGAGTGAAGAGGGACGTGGCTCCAAATTTTCCATAGTGTTGCCAGTTTAGGGAAAATTTTGAACCCCGAAAGTTTATGAATAAAATTCTCATTTCCGAAGACGACCCAAACATCGCCCTGGGGCTGGCGGATAACCTTAAGATGGAAGGCTATGCCCCGATTGTGGCGCGGGACGGGGAAGAAGCTTTGAGGATGGCCAGGGAAGAAAGACCGGATCTCATGATCCTGGATATCATGCTTCCGAAGTTGAGCGGTTTTGACGTCTGCCGCCAGTTGAAAAATGAGGGGAGCACTGTTCCCATCATCATCTTGAGCGCCTTGGGGCAGGAGTCCGATAAGGTGATGGGTCTGGAATTGGGCGCCGATGACTATGTGACCAAGCCTTTCAGCCCGCGGGAACTGATCGTCCGGATCAAGGCGGTGTTGCGCCGCGTGCAGGGGGCAAAGGAAATCAAGGATGTGTACGAATTCGATAACACGCGGGTTGACTTCAAGAAATATCAGGTCTTAAAGCGCGGCCAGGAAATCAAATTCACCTCGGCTGAGTTTAAGATTTTGAAGTTACTGCTGGCCAATGAGGGCGAGCCGGTGAGCCGTCATAAAATTTTGGCGGAGATCTGGAGCGAGGAGGTCACCACCCGCACCGTGGACACGCACATCTGGAACATCCGCGAGAAGCTCGAAGACGACCCCAGCAATCCCAAGCATATCATCACGGTGCATCGGATTGGGTATAAATTCATCAAATAGGTGATGGGTGACGGGTTATAGCAAGCGGGATTATGCAAAAGCATGTGGCTTCCTTCCTGGCGGAGGAATTGGTAACCGATTTTTGCAAAAATTTTGACGGCCTCACGGCCGGAGATATTAGCGAGTGTGCCCATAAAACATTCGGAAAGTTACACGGTCACGAAATGCGTGCTGTACGTTTCCTGAGGGATTTTAAGATGCTTTTGCTTGGCCGCCTTAAGGTAGCCGGTGATGGCTTCGCGGATATTGGCCATGGTTTCCGAAACGGTTTTGCCCTGGGACATGCATCCCGGCAGGCTGGGACATTCGGCGACATAGCCGTCATATTCGGGATCGTAGACAAGATCAATTTTGAATTTCATTGTGGAACCCTCCTTTGGAACAAGAATACCATGTTTCATAATAAGAGTCAATTTGCGCGATCTCAAATTTTGTCAAATACAAGAGGCAGGCCATGAACTGGTTTAGGCGGACATTTCAGAGTAAGAAACAGGAAGCGGGAAGCAGGAAACAAGAAGCAAGAAGGGGTTCTTACTTCTTACTTCTTACTTCTTACTTCTTACATCTCACTTCTCACTTCTTACTTAAAGTCCTTTAACTGCTTCCTCTTCCTCGCCCTTCTCACGGGCATTTTCCTCTTGAAAGCAGGCACGATGATGAGCGCGACGACCACCGCCACCCAGACCAACTGGGCCGGGGGCCTGCTCGCCAACACCACCACCGATTTCAGCACGTGGACTTATTACTCCAACGCCGACACCGGCATCACCGCCGGCACGGACATCAAGCTTCAGTCCACCCCCTACACCGCCACGGACGACGGCGCTTTGACCACGACCGGAACGCCCGCGGCCACCGGTGGTACCTTCGCCGCAGGGACATCAACGGCGACCAACACCGCCGTCTCCGGCACCGGCATCGCGGGGGCGGTAAAATTAAAGGTTTTTTTTGACGGCGGCAACGGCGCTAACGGTGCGCGTGTTTATTGCGTTTCTGCCGGCACATTTGACGGTTCAACTTGCACTCATTTGGGTGATAGTCAAACTCTTACCACTCAAGCCGCAGCCTTTGATTTTACAGATTTCAAAATTGCAAGTGGTGTCATCGTCACAGCCAGTGGTGCCAACGCTCTTCAAATCAAAGCTAATGGCAATGTCAATATTACTGGAACATTAAAATTAGAAGGTAGTCAAGGATTAGATGTTCCTAATGTCTGTGCTTCTGGCGGTGCGTCTTATGGTTTAGGGGGTTCCGGCGGCGGGGCGGTTGGATCAATAGACCGGTACAGTAATGCATTTTTTAGGTTTGAGGTGGCCCTGGAGAGCTTGATCCATGCGTTCGGCAAGATTACCCGGAATCC
>CAYIQK010000179.1:0-2954 GCA_964365515.1 uncultured Planctomycetales bacterium
GCTCCTCTAAAAACTTGCGATGTTTGTACGCCTCTTCGGCCACCTCGGGATGCTGGTTAAGCCATTCCCGTTTCTCATAAAGCTTTTTCGCCACATCAGGATGGTTCTCCAAGAACTCCCTGTTCTTAAAGACCTCTTTGGCAACACCGGGATGTTGACTCAGCCACTCGCGGTTTCCATAAACTTCCTGAGCCACGCCCGGATGATCCTTAAGCCATTGACGGTTGGCGATCAACTTTTTGGCTACCTCAGGATGTTCTTCAATCCATTTATGATCTTTATAAAGATATGGGAGCTCTCCCTTATGCTCAATAAGCTTCCGCTTCTCAGCCTGTTTATAAGCCTTGGCTTCGTCCAAATCCAGGGCGCCGTTCCCGTCGGCATCGAATTGGACGGCCCGATCCCAGCGCTCATCCCCAAAAGCCTGGGCCTCTCTCTGAGCCCTGTTGCTATTCCAGTCCTCCTCGGTCATAAGCCCGTCCTCTCCGGCCAAGACATCAAATTTGCCCTTGTCATAGTAATCATCATATTTCTCTATGATCCCCTTCCCGGTTACGCCGGCCGCTTGTTCGCTGGCCGCAGGAGCATCCCAACCTTCCTGCGCCCACCCGATCGGCACCATCCAGATACCGAACGCTAAAATAAGGAACAATCTCTTCATGGTTTTACCCTCCCTTTCCAATATTGCCACATGTTTTTGTGCGCTTGGTCATATCTATCCTGTTAAACACAACGTTTGTCCAAAAGTTTCGCAAAAGTTTTACCGGCTACCCCGTTTCCGGGAAATTGGCTCCAGGCCTGAACCGCCCCGACGTTCATTTGTTCTTTGCCTGAACTTTTCCCTCAATTCCTGTTTCTGTTCCGGCGCGAGACCCTGCCATTTCTCCCTCCGCTCCCTTAATTGCCGCCTTTGTTCGGGCGATAATTCCTTCAAGCGATGGAACTTTTCCCGGATCTGGCGCTTCTGGTCCGGCGGCAACTGTTTCCATTTCTTGTACTTTTCAACGATTTCCCGGCGCCTCTCCGGCGGCATGTTCTTAATTTTCTTCCAGTTCCGGCGTACTTTTTCTTTTAGTTCAGGGGACAATTCTTGATATCGCTGGAATCTCTGCTTGATTTCAGCCTTCCGTTCCGGGTCCAGATTCTTCCACTGTTCCAACCGTCCCCTTAACTTCTGTTTCTGTTGGGGGCTCAATTGTTGCCACCGGCGTAGGGCCTCCGGAGAGAATTTCCCGCCTTTGGCGACGCTTTTTTGCCCTTCAGTCAACGTCTGTGCCGGCCGCGTCTGATCTTCGCCGGCATAACCGGTCCCGCAGGCCAGCGTGGCAACCAGGACAAAAGAAAATATCGGCAATCGAGGTCGTCTATTGTTCATTTTGCTCCCTCCCTTTGTCCAAAGCTTCGTAGTCGTCCACCAGTGCCACCTCTTCTTCCAGGAACTCCAGGCTCTCGAGAAATTCCAGATTCGCGATAACCTCCGTATCCTCGCCGGAAGGCCGCCAAGGGCGAGCCTCGCCTTCGGCGGGATCCTGTACCTGCTGAACAAAGTCAGCCAAAAGAGGCGATATCCGTATAAACAAGCTCGAAACAAGCGTCGCCAAACCGAAAATTAAAAAATTCGCCTTCCGGGATTTATCATCTGAGCGCATATCAGGTCTCCAGGCTGTCCAAATTCTCGATCACTTCGAGATCCTCAAAGAAATCCATATCTTGAATAATATTAAAATTCTCGGCCAATTCGACATCCTCGGCCATCTCCAATTCCTCCTGGTTCAAACTGGCGACCATCTCCCGGGCCTCCCGAATCTGACTGTAGTTGCGCAAAGAAAAGAGCCCGGCAATAAGTACAACACAAACCGTCGCATAAACGGGAACCAGGCGTCTATGGCGTAACCCATCCAGTTCTTCCCCGATCCTCTGCCTGACCTCTTCATGCCAAGGCCTCTGGAGGGAAACCTTTGTCCAAAAACGGGAAACGTAGCCGGAGACAGGTTCAATACTTTTCAACTCCCCTAACATCTCCCACGAGCGTTCCAAGGCATGCTGTTCCTTTTGGCAAGCCGCGCACGAAGCGATATGTTCCTTGACGAGCCGGGTCTCTTCCTGCCCAAGCTCGCCGTCCAGATAAACCGGGATCATTTCTTTTGCCTGGTCACAGCGCATTGTTTATCCCTCCACTTTGTATAACACGGCAGCTATTCA
Organism: uncultured Planctomycetales bacterium; assembly: GCA_964365515.1. Classification (GTDB taxonomy): domain Bacteria; phylum Omnitrophota; class Gorgyraeia; order Zapsychrales; family Zapsychraceae; genus CAYIQK01. The sequence goes on from CAYIQK010000179.1 coordinate 2,203, forward strand.
AAAGTTCCGGCAGGTGTTAATTTATTTTTAAGATTCTCTTTAGCCCGACTCAGAAGCGATTTGACCGCCTTAACCGATATACGCATGGTCTGGGCGATCTCTTCATAAGAGAACTGTTCGTACCGGCGCAAAATGACCGCCATACGCTGATTTTCCGGCAGGGCATGGATCGCCTGGCGCACGGCCCTCACAGTTTCTTGACGCAGAAGCTCCTCATCCGGCCTCACGCCGGAGGGATCTTCCACCTCTCTTTTGAGTTCACCGTCTTGTGAAGACAACGGCTCATCAAGCGAAACAGTTGACTTCTTATTGCGCCTTAATTCATTAAGGCTAATGTTCTTGGCGATAGTATAAATCCACGTCTGAAATTTGGATTCAGGACGGTAGGCAGAGACAGCTTGATAAACTTTCATGAAGACCTCTTGGGTCAGGTCTTCGGCAATCGCTCTTTGACCGACAAAGCGGTGAATGAAATTGAGAAGGCGGGGATAATACTTGCGCATGAGGGCTTCAAAAGAGGCCTTGGCGCCTCCCTGGAACTCAAGCATCAAACGAACGTCCGGGTCGGAAAGATACGGATTGATTTTATCCCGAAAGGGCATTGTCCAGATCGTCAATGAGGTCCTGGGCTCCTTCAATGCCGACGGATACGCGGATGGTTTCCGGTGTCATCCCCGAGGCCCTTAGGGCTTTTTCGCCCATCGAGGCGTGGCTCATGGACCAAGGATGTTCGATGAGCGATTCCACGCCGC
>CAYIQK010000180.1:0-2951 GCA_964365515.1 uncultured Planctomycetales bacterium
GCCATGATGATCCCCAGCCGTGACCCCCAGGCGTCGCGCTGTTTTTTTAGTTTTGTCATATGGTCGATATTGTAATGAAGGCGGATGGATTGATGACCACGCCGTAAGGTGGAACCCGTTCATCCGTCAGCGCAATCCCATGTTTGGCCTCAAATTGGGCCGTCGGCAGCATTTCGATCGCATCCCATGTCAGTTGCGTGCAGACCCGCGCGCAGATTTGACAGCCGATACATTCATTGAAAAGGATTTGGACGGGAGGGATGGGGATGTTGTATTTTCCCGTCGGCACCGGTCTGATGCAGTCCACAGGACAGAAGGGAACGCATGCTTGACAGCCCGTGCAGTTGTCCTCATCCACAACGGCCACCAATTTTGGCTTCTTTTTCTTTTCCGTGATCTTGGCAGGGAGGTTAGGGATGCTTTTATAGTGGTCGTACGGCGTGTTCACCGGTGACCTCCACCGAAATTGTTCAGGCTATTTCTTGACCAGGGGTTCTTTTTTCTCCGTGAGCACGGGGAGTTTGGGGGCCTTTGTTTTGTTGAGATCGACGTAATTCTTCCACTTTTCCGGCACATCTTCGTCCACAAAAATGGCCTGGACCGGACATTCGGGGATGCAGGCCCCGCAGTCGATGCAGACATCCGGATCGATCACGAGCATCTCTAAGTCTTCATGGAAACAGTCAACTGGACAGACCGTGACACAGTCGGTGTATTTGCATTTGACGCATGGTTCACAAACAATATGGGACATCGAACGACCTCCTGTTATTGGTTGCGTTGTCAAAGTGAAAAAATAATTACACTAATAATAATCGCAAGAGTCCATCATTGCAACAGTTTTTCTAATTGGTCGCATTGGATGGTCGAAGGATTGACTTCCCGTTGGCATCCGATATAATACCATCAAAAATATCACCTTCATCAATGGGAGGCATAGCTTATGGATTTTCAGTTTGATCCTAAGGATATCAAAAAGACACTGAAAACAAAGACATCCCGCTACACGATTTTTTCGTTTGCCAGACTGGCAAAATTGGATATGGGCGATCCCTATCGGCTGCCCTTCTCGATCAAGATCTTGTTGGAGAGCGCGTTGCGCAATTATGACGGTTACCAGATCACTCATCATGATGTCCAAACGCTTCTGAACTGGTCGCCGGGGCCGGGCGCGAAGCTTCCCCGACAGGGGGGTGCGAACCAGCCCGAGAAAATTGCCTTCAAGCCGGGCCGCGTCATCCTGCAAGATTTCACCGGAGTGCCGTGCGTCGTGGACTTGGCCGCGATGCGTTCAGCCGTGAAGCGTTTGGGCGGTGATATCAAGAAAATCAATCCCCAGGTGCCGTGCGATTTGGTTATTGACCATTCGGTCCAGGTCGACGCCTTCGGCACAAAAAGCGCTTTGGGTCAGAACACGGCCTTGGAATTCAAACGCAACCGCGAGCGTTACGAATTTTTGAAATGGGGTCAGAAGGCCTTCCAGAATTTTCGTGTGATCCCGCCGGCGATGGGGATCGTCCATCAGGTCAATCTGGAATATCTGGCTCAGGGGATTCTCAAAAGGAAAGTCGGCAGGGAAATCTTGGTTTATCCCGACAGCCTTGTCGGGACTGACAGCCATACGACGATGATCAACGGACTGGGAATCATCGGTTGGGGGGTGGGCGGCATCGAGGCCGAGGCGGTGATGCTCGGTGAACCGATCGATATGCTCAGTCCCGAGGTGGTGGGTTGCCGGTTGAAGGGACAACTCAACGAGGGTGTGACCGCGACGGATCTTGTCTTGACGGTCACCAGGATGCTGCGCCAGAAAGGCGTGGTGGGGAAATTCGTTGAATTCTACGGCGATGGATTAGGGTCTTTGAGCCTTCCGGATCGCGCCACCATCGCGAACATGGCGCCGGAATACGGGAGCACCACGGGGTTGTTCCCCATCGATGAGGAAACATTGCGTTATTACCGGTTGACGGGAAGATCTCCGGCCCAGGTCGATCTGATTGAACGTTATATGAAGGAACAGGGGATGTTCTACGACCCCCGCGTCCACCAGCCGCAGTTCAGCGAAACGGTCGAACTTGATCTCTGCGAGGTGCAGCCAAGCCTCGCCGGACCGAAACGTCCCCAGGATCGCGTGGCCATGTCCGAGATGAAGGAAACTTTCCGTCAGAGCCTTGAGGCAGGGGTTGAGAAAAGGGGATTCGGTCTGGATGTGCAGTCGCGCGAAAGGAGCGTGGAACTTCCCAACCGCACCAAAGACAAAATCACACACGGTACGGTTGTGATTGCCGCCATCACAAGTTGCACGAACACATCGAATCCGTCGGTTCTCATCGCCGCCGGAATCCTAGCTAAAAAGGCGGTCGAACGAGGTTTGAAGATCAAGGATTACGTTAAGACAAGTCTGGCTCCGGGTTCGCGGGTTGTGGAAGAATATCTGCGGGCGTCTGGTCTGTTGGAATATCTCGAAAAATTGAAGTTTCATATCGTCGGGTATGGCTGTACGACCTGCATCGGAAATAGCGGTCCGCTTCCTCAAGAAGTGGCTGAGGCTGTGCAGAAGGGACAGTTGGTTGCCGCCAGTGTCTTGAGCGGCAACCGTAATTTCGAAGGGCGGATCAACCCGCAGGTGAAGGCCAATTATCTGGCCAGTCCGCCGTTGGTGGTCGCTTACGCGCTGGCCGGAAGGGTCGATATCAATTTGGACAAAGAGCCCGTCGGCCGCGACAAACACGGGCGGGATGTTTATCTCAAGGACATCTGGCCGTCGAACGAGGAAATCCGTCAATTCATCGATCGGTTCGTCACCGCGAAGGCCTTTCGTAAATGTTACAAAGATATCGGCAGAGGCAACACGGATTGGAATGCGATCAAGTCAACGAAATCGGATCTCTATCTCTGGAAAGAGAAAAGCACCTATATTCAGGAACCGCCATTTTTTATCGGGATGAAAA
>CAYIQK010000181.1:0-2872 GCA_964365515.1 uncultured Planctomycetales bacterium
TCGATAAGATCTTGAGAAAGGTTGAATTCATATCGACACGCCGTTGCAAATGGGTCATTGGCCTGACTCTCGTTTTGACTTTGTTTTCGATTTACGGCATCAGCCGCATTCGGGTCAATGACAATCCCGTGCGCTGGTTCACGCCGGGACATCCGATCCGTGTGGCCGACCGTATCCTCAATCAGCATTTCGCCGGCACCTACGAAGCGTTTTTGGTTCTTCAGGCCGAAGATCAAAAAGCGGAGGTCTTCGTTGAGCCTTCCATGCTTCGCTATATCGAGAATCTGCAGATGGCTATGGCCCAAAACCCTCATGTGGGCAAGACCACCTCTTTGGCGGATATCGTCAAGAAAATTTATGACGAGCTCCTTGGAGGTGATAAAACCAACAATGTGGTGCCGGCGACCAAGCCGGCGGTCGCGCAATGTCTGATCTCTTTTGAGAATTCCCATAAACCGGATGATCTCTGGCATTTGACCACGCCGGATTACGCGAAGACGAATATATGGGTTCAGCTCAAAAGTGGGGATAATCGCGATATGATGGCGGTGGCAGGTCTGGTGGATCAATACATCAAAACGAATCCGCCGCCTTTTCGGATCCGTTACGATTGGGCGGGATTGACTTACATCAATGTCGTCTGGCAGAACAACATGGTGGGGGGGATGCTTAAGAACTTTTTTGGGAGTTTCATCATCGTCTTTCTGATGATGATATTTTTGTTCCGTTCGCCGGTCAAGGCCTTGATCTCGATGATCCCACTCTCGGTCACGATCCTTTTCATCTATAGTCTTTTGGGATTCTTCGGCAAGGATTATGACATGCCGGTGGCTGTCCTCTCGGCATTGACTTTGGGGATCTCCATTGACTTCGCGATTCATTTCATTCAGCGCGCCGTTGAAATTCATCATCAACGAAAAAGCGCCGAGGAGACCATTCACGAGATGTTTGGCGGGCCAGGGCGGGCGATTGTGCGTAACGCCTTGGTCATTGCCATCGGGTTTTTGCCGCTTCTGGCTGCTCCCCTGGTGCCGTATAAGACGGTGGGTTTTTTCATGTTCATGATCATGGCGGTCTCGAGCGTGGCGACGCTTTTGATCCTTCCTGCGATGATGGCTATAAAACCCGGCATCATCTTTAAGGAAAAAGGAGGAAGCAGGTGATGAAAAAGATATTGGGACTGCTGATCGCTGCGTTCGTTATCCTGATGATCCCAGGAAAGGCACAGGCGCAGGAATTGACGGCCGGGGAGATTGTTGAGAAGGCGAATCTGGCTTCTTATTATGCCGGTCAGGACGGCCTGGCGGACGTCCGGATGACGATTAAGGACGCCCAAGGGCGCGTGAGAAGCCGTCGGTTTCGGATTATGCGCCTCACGATTGAGAAAGGCGGCGAGCAGAAGTTTTATGTTTATTTCAACGAACCGGCGGATGTTGCCGGGACGGCGTATATGGTCTGGAAACACCCCGGCCGCGACGACGACCGCTGGCTGTATCTTCCGGCGCTTGATCTGGTCAGGCGTATCGCCGCCGGCGACAAGCGATCCAGTTTCGTGGGATCCCATTTTGTGTATGAGGACGTCTCCGGCCGCGGTATCCAAGACGACACACATGAGCTGACGGAGGCGACAGACACTTCCTATAAGCTCAAAAATATCCCTAAGGATCCCAAGGGTGTTGAGTTCAGTTATTACTATGTTTGGATTGACAAGGCGAACTTTATGCCAACGAAGGCCGAGTATTACAACAGTAAGGATCAGTTGATGAGGACGATTGAGGCCGTCGAGATTTCGGATATCCAGGGGTATCCGACGGTTGTCAAGTCAAGGGTGAAGGATTTTGAGCGCGGCGGCGAGACAGAGATGGAGTTTTCCCATATCCGATACGATATCGGCCTCACCCAAGATATCTTCGAAGAGCGCTATCTGCGAAAGGCGCCGGCCCAATGGATCAAATGAAGCGGATTTCAATCGTCATTGTGTCTTGGTGGATTTTTTTTCTTTGCGCCGGAGATCCGGCGCAGGCAGATATTCCCTCCTTACACGGTTTCGCCGAACTCAACTATGGCGCCAAATTGAGCGACGATACCACCAAGACCGATTCCTACAATCTCTTGGAAGAGCGCCTTCAATTGAAGTCAACGCATTCCTTCGCGGAAGGGTATTTGAAGGAAAAGGACGGTGTTTTGAACTTCAAGGGTGATTTCACGGTGGATGAATACTTTGGCGGCAAGACGGCATTTGATTTGCGGGAATTGAACCTCTCTGTGACGCCCGCCGGTTTTATGGATGCGAAGATTGGCCGTCAGGTCTTGACGTGGGGGACAGGCGATTATCTTTTTATCAACGACCTCTTCCCCAAAGATTACGTTTCGTTTTTCATCGGACGCGCTGACGAGTATTTGAAAAAAACTTCGGATGCCCTGAAGATGTCTTTTTACCCGCCGTTGGCCAATGTCGATTTTGTGATGACGCGGTTTACTCCCAATACGACGGCCAAGGGTGACCGGCTGTCGTTTTTTGACAGTTTCCGGGGAGGAATCGCCGGGATCGATTCCGACCGCGACCTCGCGGAACCGGCGCTTCGTTTCTCCAACAGTGAATACGCGCTTCGGATCTACCGCAGTTTGGGCAGCAATGAACTGGCGTTCTATTATTTCGGCGGATTTGATAAGAATCCCAACAGTTTCAAGGACGAAAGCGTCCGTCAGCTTTTCTATAGGCGCCTCGATGTGTACGGGGGAAGCCTGCGCGGCCCTTTTGCCGGCGGCATCGGGAATCTGGAATTTGGCTATGATCATTCCCGCGAAGATACCGATGGACAAAACCGCCTGGTGGAAAATTCGATGATCAAAACTTTGGGCGGTTACAGTA
>CAYIQK010000182.1:0-2852 GCA_964365515.1 uncultured Planctomycetales bacterium
CTCGTTCTGGATTTAAATGGCAAGGTCAAATGGCAGGTCACTGATATCTCTTAAACGTCTACCCTCGACCAAGACCGAAAGAACTTCGATTTGATCCTCATTCTTGGTCTCTTTCAGAGACTCTCTCAGTTCGATCAGCGCCATGTGATAAACACAATCTATGTCGCCTGTCCCCATCGCTAAGGAAGCCAAGCGAGTCGGCATTGGTTCTGCGGTGACTGCAACGATATGAGGAGTGTGCCCTTTTCGATTACGAATTAAATTGAGCGCCTCGGTTCGCGTATTCTGTGCACGGTCGCTTCGCATAGTCCATTTACACGAGATACTTGCATGCAAAATGGGTTTAGCAGAAGGCATGTTTGTCGCACGTAATGGCGTCAGTTTCGATACCTTGTCTTTTTCCCCTATGATGACCTTCTGACTGTTAATCGCAGAATCTGCAATAGGCATACGACCAATCACAATATCTGGTGTAATGAGGTAATCGCCGCCGAGTCCTGCCCGGAGTGCTGGATTTTGATCTAGCACATCGGCCAAAGCTGCCAAATGTTCGTATTGATCAAAGGCTGCGATCCCAGGATCTGCTTGTGAGGCGGAAAAAATCCATTCACCCGGACGAAGGTGTGCCAACATTTTGAAGGAGTCATTCAGAAAATCCAGCGTGTGTTGGCTAAACTTGGCTCCAGCGGTTTGCCCGTCTGGAGGAGAAGGGCACGGCGGATGGCCGATCTTTTGCAGGAGTTTCTGAGAGATCGTGACGCTGGTTTTGCTGCTTCTGTCCGCAACACTCGGCACACCTGATTTAAGGCCTAAAATATCCCGGCATATGTTCTGGTGATATCTGCTTCTGATCTGTTGTATGGTCATCGCAATGTAGGGCAGCTCTAGTGTCTTGGAGTACGGAGGCCGCTTCTCCTGAGTCTTGACAAGACTATTTTGTTTGTTATGCGTTTACATGTCCAAAAGGTCAAAACTTTCCATCCCATCTTACGCAATTGCCTTTTTTGACGCTCATCTCGTCTCTTATTGCCTTCTAATTTTCGTTTCCAAAAACTCCGATTAGTCGTCGGCAATGCGGCTCGCGGGCAATTCTTATGGCCGTGCCAGAAACAGCCGTTTGTAAATAGCACCGCCTTTTGCTTCGGCAGAATAACATCCGGCGAGCCAGGCAAATCACTTCGGTGCCGCTCCGTCTTGAATCCGAGTCCTCTGAGGATGGCCTGCAACAACTTCTCAGGGGAAGTATTCTTCCCTCTGATCTTCGACATGATTTGCGACCGCTTCTTTTTGTCAAAAACGTCGGCCACTGAGAATGCACCGTGGTCAAACAGCTTCGAGTGATGGTTGGCTTTGCGTAGACGCCAGATGCTCGATAACCGCTTCTGCTACTTTCTTGGCCAACAGTGGAGGGACTGCATTTCCTATCTGCCTCGCTACCTCGATTTTAGTTCCCAGGAATTTGAAATTGTCAGGGAACGATTGCAATCTGGCGGCTTCTCGATGGGTGATAGGGCGGTTTTGTCGAGGATGAAGATATCTTCCTTTTTCAGGTTTAAAAAACTCCGTTCGGATCGTAAATGCCGGCCGGTCCCACCATAGGCGCCCGAAAAGATCAGTGCCACCGTTTTTCTTGCGTATCCAACACGCTGGCGTTATGTCTGGGCGCTTTTTCTGAAGATCAAACCTGTTGCCGCCTTCCGGAATACAGCGGTATCGCGCCAGACTCTCCTTGGTGGGCGTACGTCCGAAGTGCAAATCCATCGGTGGGGGCACTTGCCCAACCATGATGTCTATTCCGCACGGTTCCTCCAGATCGCAGACCGTTCTCCCAACGGTTTCCCAAGGAAGCATTCCTTGACGGAACAGACCTTGACGTTTTTGAGGATCACAATGCGTCGGCTCAGGCATACGCGGGAACCCGTTCAGGCTTGCAATGATCATTGCGCGTTTTCTGCGTTGAGGCACACCGAAATCAGCAGCGTTTAAGACACCTGAGACAATCATATATCCTAAAGACTCGGCCTTCTCTTTTATCCTTTTGAACTCAAGGGAGGATAACAATTCCGGAACATTCTCCATCACAAACATTGTAGGCATGACCTGTTTGACGACATCCATGAAAGCTTGCCACAGTTCTTTTCTTGGATCGATTGCCCTCTGTTTGTTCAGCAGACTAAATCCTTGACAGGGGGGACCACCGATTACGATATCTGCTTTGGGAAATCGCATCGTCTTGCTGTTCAACAGATCATTGATGTCTCCGTGAATGCAATGATCTCCGTAATTCGCGTTGTACGTTTTGGCGGCATAGGAGTTGAAGTCGTTAGCGAAAACAGACTCGAACCTTCCGGTTTCAACAAAGCCAAGCGTAAACCCTCCCGCCCCTGAAAATAGATCAATCAATTTGAACTTTCTCTCGGCGTATCCGGACGTTTCCTCTGCGATAAACCCGTTGCCGGCATTCCGGAAAGCTTTTCGAGATAAGGTTCCGCCACGAAACTCAAGGAACTCCCGCCTAAGAACCCCATAGGCTTGCCTTGGATGTTTTGCCATGGCCCTCTTGAGGTTCTGGGGGAGTCTACGAGAAAGCATCTCAAGTTCTTTGACACTGCAAGGCAGCGAAACGGCTACTTGACGGATCAACGCCTTGCTGAGAAGAACTTTGTTGGAGTCAATACGGTCTAGGAGGGGTTGATTTGTTCTAAATTTTCGAGATGATGGTTTAGCGTGAAGTAACTGCTTGTTACTATGGGCTTTTCTGGTTTTTCCGAGCGTACGTCCCATGCCCAAGCCCCTAGCCGGAGAAACTATATATTGTGGTAGGCACTATGTCAACCACAATATGATGAAAG
>CAYIQK010000183.1:0-2800 GCA_964365515.1 uncultured Planctomycetales bacterium
TCCACTTCCCTGATGGTCGCCCGGATGGCGTTTTTGATGGCCCGGGGGTTGGAACGTCCGTGGCTGATCATGACCAAGCCGTTGACGCCCAACAAAGGCGCGCCGCCGTATTCCGCGTAATCGGCCAGCTTTTTGATATGGTTCAGCCGGGATTTCATGATCATGGCGCCTATGACCGCTAGAGGGCTTTTCTTGATCTCCCGGCGAAGAAGAGCCGCCGCAGACTCCATCAGTCCCTCGGCAATCTTGATCACAACGTTACCGACAAACCCGTCACAGATGATGCAATCGGCCCGGCCTGAGAAAAGCTCGTTGGCCTCGACATTGCCGATGAAATTCACAACGCGATCTTCCATCAGTTTGTGTATTTCTTTGACAAACCCGCCGCCTTTGCTGGACTCCTCTCCGATATTGAGAAGTCCCACCGTCGGATTCTGCACCCCCAAAACTTCGCGGCTGTAGACCCGCGCCATCAAGGCGGAATGACAGAGATGTTCCGGTTTGGGATCAGGGTTAGCCCCCACATCGATGAGGAATGAAAAATCTTTCAAAGTGGGAAGGACCAATCCGATGGCCGGACGCTCCACCCCGCGCAGCATCCCCAAGATGAAGGAGGAACCGGCCACAACCGCGCCGGTATTTCCGGCGCTCACGAAGGCATCACCGCGGGCATCCTTGATCAGATTGATACCGACAGAGATGGAAGAATCCTTTTTTTTGCGGATCGTCACCGTGGCGGGTTCATCCATCCCCACAACCTCCGGGGCGTGGACGATCTCGATGCGATCTTTGGCGTAGTCATATTTTCTCAATTCGGCCTCAACCCTTTCTTCAATTCCGACGAGAATGATATGAACATCAAATTCCTTGATGGCCTCCACAACTCCGGCGACCACCGCCTGAGGGGCATGATCCCCGCCCATCGCATCGACGACAATTCGCAAAAAGATCTCCTTTTTTAGTCGCTTGTCTCTAGTCGTTGGTCCATAGCTATGACCCCCAGCGACAAGCCCCTAGCGACAAGCGACAAAATTACACTTTCTTCTCTTCCACTTCCGTCTTCATTGCAACAACGAGTTTCCCCTTGTAATAACCGCAAGAGGGACAAACCCTGTGGGACAGAATGGGTTTCTTGCACTGCGGACACGCCCCAATGCTTGGGACCGACGCCTTATAATGCGTCCGTCTTTTGCGTGACCGCTGTTTGGAATGCTGACGTTTTGGATTTGGCATTGATGATCTCCCTTATAACCGCGTATCACTTGCACTGGCAAGTTTCTTTATTCAAATCTGCCCCGCAATGAAGACAGATCCCCCGGCAATCTTCCTTGCACAACACGCGCGCCGGGACATTCACAATCACTTCCTGGCGTATGTCCTCGTCCAGATCAATGGACTCGGTGTCGCGGTTTATCGGGATATGGAAGAAAAAATCCCCGCTCCAATCCCGCTCAATTTTTTCCAGACACCGGCCGCAAAATGACGTATATCTGCCGCGGACGTTGGTTTGAACCAAAACCTCATTCTCTGTTCTCCTGACCTTCGCGCTCACATCCAACGGCGCGATGAACTGCAAGACATCATCTTTCGTCAGCCCCACCGCCGACGTTTGAATCAAATCAGTGATCTCAATGCCTTCAGGCCGTATGTCCTTGATTTTGATTTTCATGGAGCCCCATCCCTTCGGCATCTTAGGGGAGGATCGATCACGGCCGGCGGGTCAACTTTTCCATTAACCTCTGGGCCACGAATTCAGGGACAAAGGAGGACACATCGGCCCCCAGAGAGGCGGCTTCTTTGATCAGGGTCGAGGAAAGAAATGAATATCCTTCCGAAGGCATCAGAAACACCGTCTCGATCTTTTCATTCAAGCGGCGGTTGGTCAGGGCCATCTGAAGCTCATATTCGAAGTCCGATATCATCCGCAGTCCGCGGATGATCACCGGGGCATTGTTCCGGCTCGCAAAATCGATGATAAGTCCGTCAAAAACCTCGATGCGGATCCCCTTCACGCCTTTGGTGGATTCACACAGCATCTGAAGGCGTTCCTGGGTGTCAAACAGCGCTTTCTTCTGGGTATTGTTGGCAACGGCGATGATCACTTCATCAAAGACATGCGTCGCCCTCTTGATGAGATCGATGTGTCCGTAAGTCACGGGGTCAAAACTGCCAGGATAAACGGCGCAACGGCCCATTCGGTCCAACTTTCAGGTTTCAGTTGATAGGTGATGGGTGATAGATAGAAAGTACTGTGCTTCCGTATTTTCGTTGTTCTGTCCGAAGCAGGTTGCCCTGGGCTTCAGGGAGGATTTCCCGCTTTTCATGCTGTATCACGACGACACAATTGGCGCTCACTATATCATAGGCCCCCAGGGTTTTCAAGATTTTTTTTGCCAGTTCCCGCCCGTAAGGAGGATCGGCGAAGATAATATCGAATTTTCGTCCCTTCCGGGCCAGAAGTTTGACGGCCGCGAAGGCATCGCCGGACATCACCTCGCACGGAACTCTTCCGCCCTCATCCGCGCCGGCAGACAAGAGGATCAGGTTTTCCCGGATGATCTCGCAGGACCGGAAGACACGTTCCACAAATGTGACTTGAACGGCGCCTCTGGAGACGGCCTCCAGGCCCACCGACCCGCTGCCGGCAAAAAGGTCCAGGAATGTCATGCCGCTTAAGTCCCTGCCCAACAAGTCAAAAAGCGCCTTGCGCACGATATCCTGGGTCGGCCGGATGCCTTCCGGCATGTAAAAATTCTTTCCTTTATATTTGCCTCCGATGATCTTCATGTAGAATCCAGTA
>CAYIQK010000184.1:0-2704 GCA_964365515.1 uncultured Planctomycetales bacterium
GATCTCATCCAAATAATCCTCGGAGGTGATCGACTGGCTCACCTTCACCAGACTGTCAAACTGCAGGGCCTTTGTTTTGGTCTCCTCATACAAACGGGCGTGTTCGATCACGCCTCCGATCTGCTTGGCGATGATGGAGATGAGCTTGACCGTATTCTCCCCGTATTCGTGCGGCTTTTTATGCTGGATATTGACAACCCCGGTGGCCTTGCCCTTGTAAACAATCGGGACCGACAACAGCGCCTCGTATCTGTCCTCCGGCAGGACATCAAAACACTTGAAACGCGAGTCCTTATAGGCGTTTTCCTTGATGGCAACGGCCTTATTTTCCTTCGCCACCCAGCCGGCAATCCCTTCTCCCTCTTTCAGATTGATCTTGCCCAATTCTCCGGCATGAGGCGTTTTGGAAGCCATCAGGGTGAGATTTCTGCGGGTCTCATCGAGAAGATAAATGAAGATGGAATCGGCCTTGGTCATATCGTTGGTGACCTTGACCACCTCATCCAGCGTCCATTTGAGATCAAACTCAGAGTTGGTGATCTCAACGATCCGTCTTAAGATGTTGAGCTCCTGGGCCTGGCTGACGTTCAACTTTTTATTGGTTTTTTGGGTTTTCTTCATGGGGATGCCGCCTTCACAAACCTAGGCGTTATTCTACCACAAAAATCCTGGGAAGATAAACAGATGTTCGCTCTTCCTTGGGCTTGACTAAACAAACAAATATCCTATACTACAGCCATGAACCATATTGCCGCATTGCTGGTATTCGGAATTTGTTTTGCCCTGATGGCGGTTGGACTTCTCTTGGGACGCAAGGTGCTCAAGAAAAGATGCGGTGATGAACCTTCTTCCTGCGCCTGCCGTCAGAAGGGAACCCCTCCTGAGAAATGTGACCAATAATTAGCCAAACGAATCGTAGGCGATCATCTCTGGAGGGACGCCTAAGGAGTCCAGCATCTTCTGGACGGCGGCAAGCATCATGGACGGGCCGCAGAGGTAGTACTCGATCTCTTCCGGTTCTTTATGATTCTTGAGATAATTCTCGTAGACAGCGTTGTGGATGAATCCGGTGTATCCTCTCCAATGGTCCTCGGGAAGAGGCTCGGACAAGGCCGCATTGTAGGAAAAGTTTGGAAAATTCTTGGCGATTTCCTTGAACTGCTCGTCATAAAACATTTCCCTCAGCGAACGCGCCCCGTACCAAAAATTGACCTTCCGGTCACGCGTCTTCAAGGTATGGAACAGATGAAAGATGTGGCTTCGCATCGGAGCCATGCCCGCGCCTCCGCCGATATACATCATCTCCCTCTTCGTCTCCTTGATGAAAAATTCTCCGTAAGGGCCGCTGACGGTCACCTTGTCTCCCGCCTTCAAATTGAAGATATACGACGAAGACTTTCCCGGGGGAAGAGACATGTCCTTCGGAGGAGGTGTGGCGATACGGACATTGAGCATCACGACATTGCCCTCGGCCGGATGATTGGCCATCGAATAAGCGCGAAAGACCGGCTCCTCATTATGCGCCTTCAAATCCCAGAGGCGGTATTTGTCCCAATCGCCGCGGTATTTCGTTTCGATATCAAAATCCTTAAAACTCAGTTTGTAAGGCGGAACGTCGATCTGGATATATCCGCCGGCCTTGAAATGCAGGGTCTGACCCGGCGGCAATTCCAAGACCAATTCCTTGATAAAGGTGGCCACGTTGCGGTTGGAACGCACCGTGCAGTCGAATTTCTGAATATGAAAAATCTCATCCGGAATCCGGATTTTCATGTCATTACGCACCTTGACCTGACAGGCCAGGCGGTAATGCTCTTTTTGCATCTTGCGGTTGATTTGTCCGGTTTCCGTCGGGAGGATATTGCCGCCGCCTTCTAAGACCTGGCATTTGCACATCGCGCACGTTCCCACGCCGCCGCAGGCGGAAGGCAGAAAGATTTTGGAATCCGCCAATGTCGAGAGAAGATTCTTGCCGGCGGAAACCACGACAGGCTCCGCATCCTCATTGATGTAAAGCTTACAATTCCCCGCTTTGACGACCTTGGCTTCGATGAACGCCAAGACTGCGACCAGCAAAACAATGATCCCTGTAAAAACAACCGTGCTCAATAGAATATAAGAAAGCAATGCCACGTCTTTCCCCCGCTTGGAAGTGTATCAACCCCTACAGCCTGATCCCGGCGAAACACATAAATCCCATGGACATCAGACCCGATAAAAGCATGGTGATCCCTAAGCCCCTCAAAGGAGCCGGGATATTGGAATACCACAATTTCCGCCGGATGGCGGCCATGGCGATGATCGCCAGGGCCCATCCGATACCGCCGCCCAAACCAAACACAACCGATTCCAAAAAATTATAATTTCTTTGATCCATGAATAAAGCCGCCCCCAAAATGGCGCAATTCACGGCAATGAGAGGAAGAAAGATCCCCAGCGCGCTGTACAAAACCGGACTCAATTTTTCAACGAGCATCTCCACAATCTGCGTCATGGCGGCAATCACGGCGATGAACGAAATGAAAATCAGGAAGCTCAGATCCGTATTCGGAAGTCCCGCCCACGCGAGGGCGCCCTTCGCCAACAAAAAATGCTTGACCGCCCAGCACGCCGGGGTGCAAATGATCATCACAAAAACAACCGCGAACCCCAACCCGAACGCCGTCTCAATCTTCTTCGAACAAGCGATGTAGGAACAATTGCC
>CAYIQK010000185.1:0-2691 GCA_964365515.1 uncultured Planctomycetales bacterium
AGCGATTGTGAAACCGTCATTCACGCGTATGAAGAATACGGCGATGAATTTATGCGGCATATACGAGGTATGTTCGCATTCTGCCTGTATGACGCAAAGAACGGGAAAGTCCTGCTCGCCAGAGACCGGCTCGGGGAAAAGCCGCTGTATCTTTACGAAAACAAGGACTTTCTTGCTTTCTCTTCGGAAATGAAATCGTTGCTTGCGTTAATACCCAAAGAAAAGAGATGCGTAGATCACGACGCCCTCTATACATATTTTTTCTACCAATACATCCCGGACCCGTTGACCGCCTTGAAAGGAGTCAGAAAGCTTCCACCCGCGACTGTTCTGGAAATCGATCCTTCCGATTTTTCGCGCAGAGAAATAAAGTATTGGTCCATGCGCGACATAGCGCCGGATAACAGTAACCCCGCATTAACAATACGGGGCGTCTTGAATGATATTGAACAAATAGTCATCAGATCCGATGTGCCGGTCGGCGTATCGCTTTCCGGCGGCCTGGATTCAAGTGTTATTGCCATATTGTCCGCGCGCTACTATAAAAAGGAGTTGCACGCGTTCAGCGTCGGCTATGAAGGGCGGCCGGCACACGACGAGCGATTGCTTGCCAAGGCGCTTGCGGACAAACTTAATATGAAATTTCATGATATTGAAATAAAGCAAGACGAATTCGTGCGGGACTTTGATGATATGATATTCGCACTGGACGACCCCATAGCGGATATCGCCGGATATGGATATTATCGCGTGGCGAAAAAAGCGAAAGAGGCCGGTGTTCCCGTTTTACTGGCTGGTTTTGGCGGAGACGAACTATTTGGGGGATATCGGTGGGCGGTGCAATCTGTCCTATATAATGCGCTGAAACAAAACCCTGCAACGAAACTGGCGCTTTTCTGGAAAATGCTTGCAAACAACAAGCGCGCACTGTTGAAAGAACCATGGCAAGTAGGAGTAAAATTCGCGCGCCAGTCTTTCGGCTCGGACTATTTGTGCTATGACCTGATGCCGGGATTTGACTTCGCCGCGCGCAACCAAAATACAATGTTCGCCCGGTCGTTTCTTGAGGAACGGGACCGATCATTGCCCTATTCGTTCTTTGCGCGACATGAAACCAGTCAACCTGAGACTGAAACTCCCGTTCTACTAGAGGAGTTCTGGATGCTTTCAAACTGCATTCCGCTTGGAGACCGGCTCAGCATGGCGCACTCCATCGAGATGCGTCTTCCCTTGCTGGATTATGTATTGATCCAGAAAGCTCTGGCGTTACGAAAGGCGCATAAGCCTGACCACCTGCTTCCTCCGAAACAGTGGCTTATCGACGCCATTGGAGATGATCTTCCTTCAGACATCAAGGAAAGAAAGAAAGTGGGATTCACGCCCCCTACCACCGCATGGATATGCGCGGTAGTCCAAAATAACCGTGAAAGGATTACAGGCGGGTATCTGGTGCGCCACACTATCATCAGCAAACCGTTCCTGGAACGCGCACTGGCACACATCAGAACCCACCAGGACTTTTTATACAGAGCGTTGGTCCTTGAAACATGGCTTATGCATTACGCGGGTAAATAATCCATGGAAGCATGCACCCTGTGATAATTCCCGATACAAAATAGGGCGTGCGGTGAAGCCCAAAATAATCGCTGTCATGCCCCATGGGCCAGCCTATCATTTCTTGCCCCATACTGCGCCCGATGTCTCCTGGACAAAACCAGATGGAACCGTTGTGGGCTTTTGGGCCAGGGAGTGGCTGGACATATTGGGAGAGGCGGTCTTAAAGGAAACGGATCGGTACGAATGGGAGGTCTGGCAGCCGGATTGCCGCGCGGACAAGATCTATTCAAAGACCTTGGACACCGGCGTCACCCATCGCCTGTTTCCGGCTACGGACAGGTCATTTAGGATGGGACTCTGGCTTCAAGAAGGTCTATTTTCAGAGGCCATGATATCCCATCTATGGGAGCTTCGAGGGGATCGGATTGTCCTCATGATCTACGGCACCTATGGTTTTCGCGTGCCGTTTTATCATGAAATCCTGAAGATCTTCGGACCCGCAAGACCATTCCCGATCTTCCTTCGCAGCGGGGGCATGTTTAAGGCCCCTATCAGTGAGATGCATGGCTTGCACCGGCCACTGACCTATTTATCTCTTATAGTTGAGCACATACAATTCAAGAATGTCTTGAGGTATGCCGATGTGATTTCAGAGCAATCTGAATCAGGATTAAGGGAAGTTAGAAGGATTTATGGTGGCCGCATCGAAAAGCTGACGATGGGATGTGATTTTGATTTTTGGGTGCCGGCTCCGTCTGCAGGAGCGAAGGAATCGGTACGGAACGAGTTGAACATTTCAAAAGAGAAGATGGTCTTCTTCGCCTCCGGTAATTTCGTGCCACGAAAGCAATTCGACAAACTGATCGGGATATTCCGAGAGATGCAGGATCGTGATGATTTCTTTCTTATCATCGCGGGACATGGAGATGAAGCGTATACAAAAATGCTTGCCTCACTTGTCGAGCCTTTGGCAAGACAGAAAAAAGCCGTCTTGCATCCTTTTGTAACCGGGAAGGAGCTTAGAAACATTTATTGGGCGTCGGATCTGTATGTTTCGGTGGCCACGGATGAAGGGGGGCCTGCTTCGGTCATGAAGGCCATGGCCTGTGGATTGCCTGTCTTGTCCACTCCGGT
>CAYIQK010000186.1:0-2672 GCA_964365515.1 uncultured Planctomycetales bacterium
ATCACAAGCGGCGGAGACTGCGGCGGATTGAACGCCGTGATCAAAGGCGCCGCCCAGATGGCGCGGCAACTCGGCATGACGACCTTCGTTATCCCCAACGGCTACGCGGGCCTTTACAATCTGGTTGATTTTGACCACCTTGTCGAGTTGACGCCGGATCGCGTGGATCTCATCGATTGCAATCTCGCCGGGTCCGAGGCCGGGCATTCCCGCGTCAAGATCAAAAAAATCGAGGATGCCCAGAAATATGAACGCATTCAAAAAGGCCTCGCGAAATTCAAGCTCGACGGCCTGGTCATCAGCGGCGGGGATGACAGCGGCAGCGTTATGGTGGATCTGGCCGGCCGGGGAATCAAGTGTATTCACGCCCCCAAAACCATGGATTTGGATTTACAGACCTATTCGGTGGGATTTGATTCGACGGTCAACCGGATCGCTGTTTTTGCCGAAGACTTAAAGACAACCGGCCGCACCCACAACCGTGTCATCGTGATGGAGGTGTTCGGGCGTTACGCCGGGCATACGGCGTTCCGTGCCGGTATCGCGGCAGATGCCGATGCGGTCTTGATTCCAGAAATCCCGACGGACTTTGACGTTCTTTACGCCCACTGCAAGGAACGCTACTTTCACCGGATCGCCCAAAGCGATGTCAAGGCAGGAATGTATTTGGTCCTTGTGGCCGAAGGCCTCAAGGACGCCGGCGGCAAAGAATCAGTGGACGAAACGGCCGGCCTGGACTCCTTCGGGCATAAACGCTTAGCCGGCGCCGGTAAATATGTCTGCGACCAACTGACCAAACGCTTCAAAAGCGACCCGCAAATCACATCGCTCATGCAGCGCGAAAAAATGTATGTCAAGGGGCTCAATGAAATCCCGGAGGTGCGCTCCGTCACCCCGGGACATTTAGTCCGTTGCGGGCATTCTTCAGTTTACGACGTCAATTTTGGGAAAGAAGCCGGTGGGGCCGCGGCCCTTCTGCTTCAAAAAGGGATTAGCGGTGTTACGGTAGTCGGTGTCAACGGGGAGGAGATCCGCTATATGGATACCGCCGATGCCATTAAACAGCGGCATGTGAACCCGGCACAGATCACCTACCACGAACAATTGGGCATTTGCTTCGGCCGTAAACCCGCAGTTTCCCAAATGGAATTTAAAAAGATGGAAGGAAAAATTGAAAGACCGTTGTAAAACTTCTACCTCATCAAATCGCCTGACCAAAGACATTTCGTAAAGACCGAATACGGCATGATGTCGATCCCATCTTCCGTCTTTCGTGGACGGTTCTCCAACGATACCACGACCCTGCGTTTTAGGCCGGGATGGTCTTTGATAATTTCACGTAAGCCGCGGAGATGATCCGAAGTGATTTTACTGCCCGACTTGGCTTCGATGGCCAATTCCATATCACCCGCGATAAAGTCCACTTCAATGCCGCTGGCCAGCCGCCAATAACTCAAATCATAATCGATCCCACCATAAGCCCTGTGCGCGCACAATTCATGAAACACCCAATTCTCAAAGGCCTTTCCAAAAAGCTCCGAACCAGGCGCGAGTTTCCCCCTCTTGGCCAAGTGGTTGACAACTCCCACATCCGAAAAATAAAACTTGGGCGATTCGATGACGCGGCGTTTGGGTCTTTTTCGCCATGCCTCAAGAAACCGGCCCAGCATGGTATCAACCAATATCTGAAAATACTCCCTGATCGCGGGGCCGGAGACGCCGCACTCCCTCGCAATTGTGGCATAATTGATCAACTCTGTGTCGGAAAGAGCGGCCACGGCAAGAAAACTGGAGAATGCCGGAAGATTTCTCACCAGCGCCTCAGCGGCAATCTCTTCTTTCAGATAGTCGTTGACATAAGAGCGGATAAGCTGTTCATAAGACGGCCTCAGATAATGCCTCGGGAGATAGCCATGATTGATCATCCGGACAAGATCAAAATCATGGCCGATTTCCTCGCGGATAAACCCGAATAATTCATAGCGCACCGCACGGCCCCCAAGAAGATTAGCGTGCCCCCTTCTAACTTTTCTGGCGCTTGATCCGCATAGTCCAAACACAAACCCCGCGTTTTCAATAAGCCAATGAACCTCGTCGAGCAACGCAGGAATCTTTTGAATCTCGTCAATAACAACAAATCGGGCGTCTTTTTCAGATTGGGCGAAAAGGAGCTCTTCGCGAAGCAGGCTGGGTTTCTCCATGAGACGAACATAAAGGTCAGTCTTCAGCAGATCATACCAGATCGCGTCAGGATAATCTGCCTTCAGAAGCATGCTTTTCCCGCTCTGGCGAGGCCCCCACAAAAAGAAACTCTCCTCAGGATGAGCGGGAAGTTGTAATTTTCTCTGAATCATAACTTTCATATATCATGATAATTAAAAGTAGTCAATTTATTTATCTAAAAGGTTTGAAGTGAAATTCATCGGCGATTTTCGCTAAGGATTTATCAGCTTGGCTGTCGCCGTAAGCATAAATAAATTCAAAATCACCGAGATGGTACGCTTCCTTAATCCGATTCACCTTTTCCTCACCGTAACAGTTTTTTGACGCGAATTGTCCCGTGAGTTTGCCGTCCTTGACTTCGACCCGCGTTGCCAAGAGATCAAATCCATGAGCTTCACACCAGGGTTTGAGATAATTTTCAAACGAGGCCGAGACAATCACAATCCGGT
>CAYIQK010000187.1:0-2672 GCA_964365515.1 uncultured Planctomycetales bacterium
GGAAGGTATCATTGTAATATTCTCCGGCTTTTTGCAGCCAATTCTTGCCGATATAAACGTCGTCCGCCAGGAGATTGTTGGCGCCGATGCTTTGGATCCATTTCATCAGGGCCATCATGTCTGGGAAATGCGTCCTGATCTTCTCGCGCTCGACGCAGACATCCCTAAAACCCGCCCCTCGCAAAGACTCTGCCACGCCCTTTTCATCAGCCAAGCGGCGTAAGGGCAACGGTCTGCCCGACGCGCCGCGACTCTGCTCGAAGGAAGCGAACAATTCTTCAAAGGTGTTGTATCCAAACATCGTGATATTCAATGTGCCTTCCTTTTTAAGAATTTCGCGGCACTGTTGAAAGGCCGCCGGCAAATCCCCAACCCACTGATACGCCAAATTGGAGACGACCGCGTCGAAGGTATCTTTACGAAACGGTAGACGGCCCGCGTGCGCCTCAACGATATGAAAACCTTCCCATTGACTTCTGGCCGCGTCGATCATGCCGCCGGCAAAATCAAGCCCCACCACCCGGGCGTCGGGGAACAAAACAGTGAGACGGTTGGTGAGCCATCCCGTTCCCATACCAATGTCGGCGATCCACGGAGATTCGCGACTGAGGGCCACCCTGCGGATCAGCTCGCGGCCGATTTCTTTGTGCAGGCTCGTCAGGACATCGTAGTGCATGGCCGCGTCGGAAAACGCCTGCCGGATTTTGCGGTCAATCAAACCAAAGACCGTGGTCATAACGTGGACTCCTGCAAAAACTCCTCAACGATCTGATTGAATTCATGCGGCTTGCTCAAAAAAGGGAAATGACCACATTTCTCAAAAAAATCAAACCTCGCCTGCGGAGACACCTCTTGAAGAAAAGCCACGGTCTTTGAGGTGCAAATCTCATCCTCGCGTCCGTTGATGAACTGCATCGGCACATGAACGTTCCTTAAGACCTCCCGCAGATCCTCCGCTTCCAGGATATCCAGATACTCCGTCAGGGCTGTCTGCATGGGGATCTCATCATTGCTCTTGAACTTCTGAAGCCATTTGAAACGCCTGGTCTCGCGCTCCTCTTGCGTGAACAGCGAACGAAAAAACACATTGACGATGGACGGATAATCCGTCTTGAGCTGTCTGCCCAATTTGCGCATCTTCGCCACATCCAGCCCGTGGGGATAGTCCGCGGCCCTGGAGAATTTCGGCATCGAACCGACAAAAATGAGCCGCTTGACAGCCCGCGGGAACATCGCGTAGAGCTTCAAGGCCACCAGCCCGCCTAAGGAACTACCGATGATATTGGCCGCGCCGAATTGCCATTCTTGAAGGATCGCCATCAAATCCCCGGCCATCTCATCCAGCGAAATTTTCTTCCAGCCGCTTTTGCCGTGCCCGGGCAAATCCACCGTCATCACCCGGTAATATCGGGAAAAAAATTTGGACTGCTGACGCCAGATGCGTTTGTCCACGCCCCAGCCGTGGATGAAAAGAAGGTGTTCTCCCTCTCCTTCCACGTCATAATGCCAGTCGATGCCGCTGGGAGTTTTCAGATGAGGCATAGTTCCTTTCCAACGCTTTGAAGTCCTTCGATGAGAAAATCCAGATCCTCCCTTGTGTGCGCGGCCGTCACCGTCAGACGCAGTCTTGCCGTCTTAGGCGGAACCGTCGGAGGACGGATGGCACTGACCCAAATGCTTCTTTCGAAAAGCCAGCGCGAAAATTCAACAGCCAGATCACAGCGCCCGAGGAGGATCGGAATGATCGGTGTCTGTGAATCCATCGTATCAAAACCCAAACGAACGATCTCTTCCCTCACATAACGAGTGTTCTGCCACAACCGTTCCCGCAGTGAAAAATCCTGCCCAATGATCTCAATGGCCCTCATTGAGGCCGCCGCGACAGAAGGCGGCATCCCCGTCGTATAAATGAAACTCCGGGCCTTGTTGACCAAAAAAGAGATCAAGGCCTTGGAGCCGCAGCAGTACGCGCCGAAAGACCCCGCCGCCTTCGAAAGCGTTCCCATCCGGATATCCACCTGATCCTCGACGGCAAAATGTTCGGCCAGGCCCCTTCCTCCTTTGCCCATCACACCCAGCGCGTGCGCCTCATCAATCATCAAAATGCATCCGTACGCTTGAGCCAGCCGGACGATTTCCTCAAGCGGTGCCACGTCCCCGTCCATGCTAAAGACGCTGTCAGTGATGATGCCGCGTTTTTTAAAACCCGCTGCCGACTGCAGCATCTTTTCCAAGACCTCGGTATCTTTGTGCGGATACCGTTTGAACTGCGCCTGGCTCAAAAGGATGCCGTCGAGGATGGAGGCGTGGTTCAGCCGATCCGAAAAAATGATGTCATCGCGGCCAAAAACGCTGGAGATGATCCCGACATTGGCCATGTAACCGCTGTTAAACAAAAGACAATCCTGTGTCCCTTCGAACCGGGCGATCGCCTGTTCCAGCCGTTCGTGCGCCGGCATATTCCCGCAGACGAGCCGCGAGGCGCCGGAACCGAAACCTTCCTCCCTGATATTCTCAATGACTGCCTCTTTGAGGCGGGGATCGTCGGCAAGGCCCAGATAATTGTTCGAACAGAAATTGAGGACCTTCCGGCCTTCCACGGTCAACTCCCTGGACTGGGGGCCGCCCTGCGAACGCAGCTGCCGTCTCAAGCCCTCGTTCGCCAATGTGCC
>CAYIQK010000188.1:0-2672 GCA_964365515.1 uncultured Planctomycetales bacterium
CGGGAGTAAAACCGGCCTGCAGGACGGCATTACCCGTCGCGACAAAAGTCAAAGCGGGAATGATAATTTCATCGCCGCGTTTGGCACCGTCATCGTAAAGCACAGCGCAAGCGAGCGCGTCAGCGTCAGTGCCGCTGCTGACGGCCACGGCTTCGGTAACGCCGAACAAGGCGGCAAACTTCTCCTCAAACTCCTGGACGTATTTGCCCCTCGTCAACCACCCCGAATCCAGGGCTTCATCGATCAGACGTCTGGCCTCATCGGTCACCGAGACGGTTCCGAAAGGCACCTTGTACTTGGCCTTGACGGATAAAGTCGCGCTTTTATTGGTATCAATCTTCAAGTCTTTATTCCCCTTTCAAAATTTCTTTGGCCTTCCGGTATCTTTCCGGCGTACCGATATCGAGGAATTCTTCTTTAACGCAAAAACCATAAAATCCCTTGCCGACAAGATTCGGGAAAAAATCATATTCCAACGAAAATTTCCTTTCCTCCGGCATCAGGGAAAAGACATCTTCGTTCAAACAGTAAATACCGGCGTTGACGTGCCGGGGAGTGTCTTCCTTTTGTTTCTCCCTGAATCCCACAATCTTCGATGAATCATCCAGCGTGATGCCGCCAAACGCGGACGCCTCATCGACGCGGGAGACCGCGATGGAGGCCCGCGCCAGCTTCGAATGATGAAAGTCCAGCAAAGACATCAAATCAACGGCACAGAAAGAGTCACCGTTCAAGACAAAGAAAGGGTCCGTGTTGATGAAATGACTGGCATTTTTCAAGGCACCGCCGGTGCCTAAAGCCTCCTCTTCTCTCGAGAATTCGATGATCAGCCCCTGAGTTTGCTCCCGGTAATACTCCTCAACCTGACCGGCCTTGTAGCCCGTGCACAAAACAACCCGCTGGATCCCCTGCTTTTTCAGATAACCGATGAGGATATCCAAAAAGGGCCGGCCATTGACCCGCGCCAAAACCTTCTGGGTTTCCGGCACGACAGCCCTGAGCCTTTGCCCCTGCCCTCCGCAGAGAATCACAACATCCTTTCCGCGCATCGTCATTTTCGATACTCGCCATTCGGCTGGTAGAAGATGATCTGACTGCCTAAATTCTCGAAGCTAAACGGAACATACAGCAATTTCTTCAATTTCTCTCTAATTTTTTGTTGCCGGGATGGGGGAACAAAAAAAAGGACAAATCCGCCCCCGCCTGCCCCCAGAAGTTTGCCGCCCACAGCCCCGGCCCTCAAGGCCGTGTCATAAATCTCGTCGATGAAGGGGGTGGAAACCTTGTCGGACAACTGCCTTTTGATCTTCCAGCTTTCATGAAGCAGTTTTCCGAATGGGAGCAGATTTTTCCCGTTGAGAATATCCAAGGCCTGAAAAACCATTTTGCACATGACCTTCAGATCGTTTTTCTTGCGCGGGATATTCTCAATCTGATGCTTGGCGATTTCCGAGGCCGTTCTTGAAAATCCGGTGAAATACAACATCAGATGATCCTGCAAGAGCCTCAGCTTGTCTTCGGGGATGGTCACTCTCCTCACCTGAAGATGTGTCCTGCCGCCGAATTCAATGAGATTGAATCCTCCGTAGGCGGCCAGCATCTGGTCCTGACAGCCGACGTGATCGCCGCATTTCTCCCGCTCGATGTAAATAGCCTCCTTGGCCAACCGCTCTTTGGTGAGCATCACGCCTTTCATGGCATAGAGGCTGTTCAAGAGTCCCACCGTAAACGAAGAACTGGATCCCAAACCGGTCCTCGCCGGAAGATCACCGTCATGGTGAATTTCAACCCCCTGGCGGATCTTCAAAAATCGCAGGATCTCCCGGACCGCCGGATGCTGGATATCGCTGATCTTCTTGACGTGCTCCATCCTGGAATAGATGATCCGTGACGCGTGGTCAAAAAAAGGCGGCAGATAACGACAGGAAATATAACAATATTTATCGATCGTCGTTGCCAGAACCGCGCCGGGATAATTCTCAAACCATCCCGGATAATCCGTCCCGCCCCCAAAAAACGAGACACGAAAAGGCGTGCGGCTGATGATCATGAAACCCTCGCTTTCTCGAGAATTTTGCGTTTCAACTTGATCTGAGTGGATCTCACGGTCTCATCCGCCGCCATGGACCCAAATTTTTTCTTCAACAGATCCAGGAATTGAGGGTTTGTATGATACCTCATCCAGGCGTTATCCCTGAATTCCAAGACCTGCTCGGCCCTTAAGTGTTTCGTCGGCAGCGGCTGCGCGTCATAGGAATGCTGCGAATAGCCCGCGTAGCAGTCAGGGAGTTTCCACCCTTCTGTGACGGCCTGCCCGTAAAGGGGACTTCCCGGATACGCCATCGCCGAATAAAAATTGGCCTCTTCGGTATTCATCTCGAGGGCCAGATCGAGCGTTGTCTGCATCGTCGCCAAATCATCCTCGGGCAAGCCGAAGATGTAATTGGCGATCACGTTGATATCGTGGCCGCGGATTTTCTGGACGACAGAACGGATATCCACGTCTTCAAAACGTCCTTTTGTCACGTCTTTACGGACTCTGGAGTTCCCGCTTTCGATGCCGAGCGCCAGCCAATTGACGCCCGCTTTTTTGAGCGTTTCCAGATATTGTTCCTTGACCGTGTCGACGCGCGAATAGCACCAGATGTTGAATTTGTATCCCCGCTCGATGA
>CAYIQK010000189.1:0-2668 GCA_964365515.1 uncultured Planctomycetales bacterium
CTTTTCGGCGGCTGGGAAATGCCGCTTCAATACGACGGCATCTTGTCGGAATACGAGCACACCCGCCGCGCCGCGGCACTTTTCGACACCTCCCATATGGGGGAATTTCTGATTCACGGCGACTGCCGTGAATCAGGCCTGGATCGTATCCTCACGATGTCCCTCGCCGATATGCCGGTTCAGTCCTGCCGCTACGGCCTGATGCTCAACGAGCAAGGCGGCGTCATCGATGATCTGGTCGTCTTTCGGGAAGCCCCCGAGGAATGGTTCATCGTAGTCAACGGTGCGACGACCGCCAAAGACGCCCGGCATTTTCGTGAACGCCTCCGCAATCCGGAGGCGTTCAAAGACATTTCATCCCAAATCGGGAAAATCGATGTGCAGGGACCGTTGTCACGGCAAGTCCTTGCCGGCCTGGTGCCAGGGATAGAAAAACTGGCCTATTACACCTTTGGCCGATTTGATCTTTTGGGAGAAACGGTGCGCGTGAGCCGCACCGGCTACACAGGGGAACTCGGCTACGAAATCTATTCCTCGGCGGACAACGTCATTACAATTTGGCGGGAATTGTTAAAAAATACCGGCGTCAAACCCGCGGGCCTCGGGGCGCGGGACATCCTGCGGCTGGAGATGGGCTACAGCCTCTACGGCCATGAATTGGATGAACACACAACGCCTTTGGAGGCCGGACTTGGGCGGTTTGTTGATTTCGGGAAAGATTTTATAGGCAAAACAGCACTTTTAAAACAACAGAAGGAGGGAATGAAAAAGAAAATCATCGGACTTGTTTCAGAAACCAGACGTTCACCGCGGCAGGATCATGCGATTTATTCAAAGGGCGGCGAAGAGATCGGCCGGGTTTCAAGCGGCGCGTTTTCTCCGAGCTGTCAAAAGGGAATCGGGCTCGGATTTGCCGCTGTTGATCGCGCCCGGCAGGGAGAAAAGATATTTTTTGGGAATGATCAAAACGCCGCAATCATCGCGGAAAGGATATTTCATAAAAAAGGAACATTACGGGATTAACATAACATAGGAGAAGGACATGGACGTCGCGGATCATTATCGTTATACCAAAGAACATGAATGGGTCAATATCGAGGACAACATCGCCACCATCGGTATCACGGATTACGCGCAGGAAGCGCTGGGAGATATCACGTTTGTGGAGCTTCCCGGTGTCGGCGATGAGATTGAACAGTTTGGGGAATTCGCGTCCGTTGAATCCGTCAAGGCGGCCAACGATATTTTTTCTCCCATCTCCGGAAAAGTGATCGAGGTCAACACTGATCTGGAATCCGATCCGGGGTTGATCAACAAATCGGCTTATGAACGGGGATGGATCGTCAAGGTGAAAATCTCTGATTCCGACGAGGCCTCCAACCTCATGAATGCTGAGGAATACCGGAAATTTTTAGAAAACGCTGGATAAATTTTCGACGTGTGGATCTCCTCCGATGCTTCCCTATATTGCCAATACCCCCAGTGATGTTGAAGAGATGTTGAAGGTGATCGGTGTGAAGTCCATAGATGACCTTTTCCTCGACATCAAAGCTCATCAATCGCCAAAGTCATTTGATCTTCCCGCCGGTCAATCCGAATTTGAGGTCTGTGAGTTCCTGAGCCGCCTGGCGGCCCAAAACGCCTCCCATCTGATTTCATTTGTCGGCGGAGGTTATTACGACCATTACGTCCCGGCCGCGGTGAGTGCCTTGGCCGGCAGGAGCGAATTTTATACGGCTTACACCCCCTATCAGCCGGAATGTTCCCAAGGGACATTGCAAGCCCTTTATGAATACCAGAGTGCGATCTGCGCCTTGACCGGCATGGAAGCGGCCAATGCCTCGCTTTACGACGGCGGGACCGCCCTTTATGAGGCGGCGATGATGGCGATACGCCTGACCGGCCGCACAAAGATCATCATCGACGGCGGCTTGAGCCCCATTTACCGAAAAATCCTGCAGACGTACACCAGCAATCTGCATTTTCAATTCGAGGAAACGCCGGTCGTCCACGGGCAGAGCGACCGCGTAGAGATCAATAAACTGCTGGATGAGAAGACCGCGGCCGTTATTCTGCAGAACCCGAATTTTTTTGGCGCCATCGACGACCACAGTGACATCATGGCGTCGGCCCACGATCGGGGTGCCCTGGCCATTGAAAGCGTCTATCCGATTTCGTTGGGAGTCCTGAAAACTCCCGGCGAGATGGGGGCTGACATTGTCACCGGGGAAGGGCAGAGCCTGGGATTGCCGCTCAATTTCGGCGGGCCTTACTTGGGCTTTATGGCCACGCGCAAAAAGTTCATCCGAAAGATGCCGGGACGCATCGTCGGCCAGACGATTGACAACCAAGGCCGGAGATGCTTTGTCAATACCCTTCAGGCCCGCGAACAGCATATCCGGCGGGAAAAAGCCACGTCGAATATTTGCACCAATGCCGCTTTGTGCGCCTTGCAGTCCGTGATTTATATGTCGCTCATCGGCAGGGAGGGCTTGAAAGAACTGGCTCAGTTGATGTTGGACAAAGCGGAATTCGCTCGGCAGGTCATCGGGAAAATCGATGGGGTCGAGGTCAAAAGGAGTTCGCCGACTTTCAATGAATTCACGGTGTGTCTGCCGCGTGATGCCGGGGAAGTTGTCCAAGCGATGATCCCCAAAGGATTTGCCGC
>CAYIQK010000190.1:0-2619 GCA_964365515.1 uncultured Planctomycetales bacterium
TATTGTAGGACTTTTGGTTTTCGCCGTTCCTAACCATTCTCGTAACCTCTCTTCTCTTGAATCTGCCGGGTGCTGATAAAAGAAAAATCCCGGTTTGTTCCTTCAACCGGGCGCTCGCTCACTAATCCGCGGATCATTTTGCCGTTCCAGACGCCGTACCAGCTTATCTTGGTGCCGGCGGGATTGGTCTGGCTTGTCTGCCAGATTACCGTTCCATCGTCCTTGGTGACAAGCTGATATTCAAACGGCGCGTAACCGCTTGAGCTTAGATATTCGGAAATGAATTTCCCCTTTTGGAACCGCAGCATATCGTTATGCGTTCCGTTAGCCGTTTCCCCCACCGGCGTCAGCTGGATTTCCCAGGCAACGCGCTCGATTTCATGCAATTGTTCCCTTAACATTTTCGCTTCCGCCATCGTCTTTTGCATGCTGGCCACCTGCTGGGTGTAGGAGCGGATCGTTGTTTCATACGTCGTCTGTAATCCCAGATTGATCTTATAGAGGTTAAACGCGACAAGGCCTAAAATGACAATCACGACACTGCCCACGGCAACAAAGACGGGATTGGGTTTGCGGATGATAACCTCTTCGTACGTTACCTCGTTTTGCTTCTGCGCCGAGGACGATTCTTCCATCCTCCGCTTGACCTCAACGATGAATTCATCGGACCCCAGATAGGGCTTCGCCACCGCCTTACGCAAATTCTCAAATGCCGCCGCGGCCGTCGTCTCCATTATCTTTTGGTAACCCGTAACGGCATCGTCCTCGCGGATATAGGAGAAGACCTCGCGGATTTCCGCGGTTATCTGCGGCCCCAGGGCATCCGTGCGGTTCGAATACCGGCCATAGCTGCTATAGGCATAAAGGCCGGCGCTTTCACAAACTTTATCTCTTTGCGAACATAAATGGATATAACGGGTCAAGTCCAAAAGATACCCTTCCTTTTGGGCAATCACAGCCTTAAAACGTCCCTGGAAAAGGTGGCCGCTTTTACTGTAGCGGCCATTGTAATATTTTGTATAGTTGGAATTCAGGCTATGCATAATGGTGGAAATAGTCGTTTCCGCGGTGGGTTCAATCAAAAGATGCAGACAATTGGGCATCAGCACAAAGGCAAAGAGCTTAAAGCCATGCTCCTCTTTATACCGGCCCAGGAGCTCAAGATAGGCTTTATAATCCGCCTCATCATTAAAGAGCTTCTGCCCATAACCGCCTTGGGAGGTGACAAAATAGAGGGCCTTGTCTAAATGAATTCTTGGTAATCTAGGCATGATTCCCTTTCAACGTGCCTGGCACCCTTGCCCATTTTCCCCCTTCACATGAGCAGGTGCCTGGCACTTTAGCCTGGCCAACAAAAAAAAGTTCAAATTTTCTAACTTTATTTATCATTCCGCTCTCCGTGCCTGGCACCATGTTCACTCCAAAAAAAAATCTCAGGCAGTTGCCTGAGATTTTAAGTTTGTTCTCTCACTTTCGGCAGTCTGCCAATCCCGCCCTTCCCAAGGAAGTGGCGGGACGCACAACTTTGCGCCGCCGGGTTACCCCGACTTTGCCTTTTTCGTGGTACTCCTATTTCTAAGTCAAGGATATACGATGAAATTCGCTTTGTCAAGGGGACCCGCCTAAAAAGGTTGAGAAAATTCAAGCGCGCCATCGGTCACAAATCAGCTCTTCACTTTTTCTATCCAATCCTTATTCCCTCCCTTAATACATTCCGCATAAAAGGAGTCCGCATTCGGCAAAGACGTTTATATTCCTCTGTCTTTCGAATTTTAAGTGAAATGTCCCGCTGTGTTTCTAATAACACATCAATGACGACATCATAAATTTTCGACCGAAATTCTCTGTCCGGCTGATTGGTCACAACAAGGACATCGTAGTCTGAATCCGGACGCTCATCTCCGCGGGCCCGCGAGCCGAACAAATACATCTTTTCTATTTTTTGTCTTAAGCCCGCGCGCGCTATCCCTTCGAGAAATTTCTCAATGACCTCATCTGTCCTTTTCTTTATCATTGCGACTTCCCTGCCGGAGACGCCGGGAGGGATTCCTGAGCGGGCGCCGCCTCTGGCGCAGGTGGGGGGGGCGGTTCCAGGGCCTGTTCACCCTTTCGCCGTAACGTGCCGCTGACCAGTTTTCCCCTTAAATAATATTCTTTTGTGTTTCCCTCACTGTCCTGCACATGAAGGGACCCCTGCAGTGTCTTATCCTCCGAGATCCCCCCTTTCCAGAAGGAGGTCTCTTTATTGTAGATTTGCATGGTCTCGAACGTCGTTACACTTTCGTCCACTGCCTTCACCGAATAATTGGTCGGTTCGTAACCTTTTTTCTTATATCCCCTGGATATGATCTTGTGATCCGCGAATTTCAGTGTGTCGTTTTCTGTTTTTTCCCTGTTTTTCGCGTCAAAATATGTCAGCTCAATGTCCCATGTTGTGCCGTCAAGTTCAAACGGTTCCAGTTTCTTGTCCTGCGGCTGAGCCCATCCCGGATTTAATCCGGTCACACTTGCGGCAATCAAGGACACTATTACAATTTTCAATGATACCCCTTTCATAATCCCTCCTGTTCTCGACCGGCCATCCCAATCTTCCGATTGTGACGACTTATTGATATCTTA
>CAYIQK010000191.1:0-2614 GCA_964365515.1 uncultured Planctomycetales bacterium
TGGGCCATCAACTGGAATGTGATGGGGATTTTTGTGGGTACGCTCGTCGTCGCGGATACTTTCATGGAAAGCCGTGTCCCCGCCTATATCGCGGAGGTTATCGTTGATAGGGCGGCGAATACCTGCTGGGCGATACTTGCGATTTGCTTGATGACCGGATTTATTTCGGCGTTCGTGGAGAATGTCGCGACGGTTTTGATCGTCGCCCCCATCGCGCTCGCGTTGGCGCGGAAGCTCAAAATGAATCCCGTGAAGATGATGATCGCGATCGCTGTAACCAGCAACCTGCAAGGCGCGGCGACCCTGATCGGCGACCCGCCCAGCATGCTTTTGGGCGGTTTCGCCAAGATGACGTTCATGGATTTCTTTTTTTATAAAGGCAAGCCGAGCATTTTCTTTGCCGTTGAGTTAGGGGCGTTGACTTCGTTTATTGTTCTTTATTATATATTCAGGAGCCATTCAGAGAAAGCCGCGCTCGTTCCTATTGAGAATGTCCGATCCTGGGTTCCCACCATCATTTTAACCGTTTTGATTGTTTCTCTGGCGGTGTCTTCATTTTTTGATAAAGAATTTTCTTACAGTGCGGGCGTGCTTTCCATGATTGCCGCGCTCATTTCGATTGTTTGGAAGAAATTCGTCAATAAGAGGTCGGTGAGCAAAGGGCTGAGGTCATTGGATTGGGACACGACTTTCTTTTTGATGGGGATTTTTATCCTCGTGGGAAGCCTGACGCTTGCCGGGTGGATCGAAGCGGCCGCGGAGTTTCTTTCCACGATCGTCGGGAATAATATATTTTTGGGATACACCGTGGTTGTGTTTTTGGCGGTTGCCCTGTCCGCGTTTGTGGATAATGTGCCATTCTTGGCGGCGATGCTGCCGGTGGCTGTTTCCATGTCGGATAAACTGCACATCGATCCGTCATTATTTCTTTTCGGTTTGCTGATCGGAGCGAGCTTGGGGGGCAATATCACTCCGATAGGCGCTTCGGCGAATATTGTTGCCTGCGGCATGCTTAAAAAAGAAGGGTACGATGTGAGTTTTAAGGAGTTTTTTAAAATAGGCTTTCCCTTCACCATGGCCGCGGTCAGCGCGAGCTATCTATTCGTTTGGATGATCTGGGGCAGGTAAGCGGCTGTATGAATATTTTTGAATCCATTATTTTTGGCATCGTGGAAGGGGTCACGGAGTTCCTCCCGGTTTCTTCCACGGGGCACCTTATCCTTACCGCTAAGCTTCTTGGCCATTCTCAGACGGACTTTTTGAAAAGTTTTGAAATAGCCATTCAGTTGGGGGCGATTCTTTCGGTCCTCGTGATGTATGGAAAATCTTTGCTTAGGCAAACGGAGGTATGGAAACGGATTTTGGCCGCTTTTCTCCCGACCGCGGTCATAGGATTTTCGCTCTATCAAGTGGTGAGGGAACTGTTTTTGGAAAGTCACACACTTGTCCTGCAGTCTTTATTCTGGGGAGGCCTTTTTTTAATCATATTTGATATTTTTCATGATGAAAAGCGGGCCCATTTAGATAAAATCGAAGATATCCCTTATCGGACGGCCGTCCTGATCGGCGTATTTCAATCGTTCGCGTTAATCCCCGGGGTTTCCCGCGCGGCAGCGACGATTGTCGGGGGGTTGATTTTCGGTGTTAAGCGAAAAACGATTGTTGAGTTTTCTTTTCTTCTGGCTATCCCTACGATGTTGAGCGCGACAGGACTCGACATCATTAAAAATAGGGATTGTTTTTCTCCTGAGCATTTTGTTTGCCTCGCAGTCGGATTCGCGGTTTCCTTCATTGTTGCCTTGATAAGCATTCAATTTTTGCTCAAATTTATTCAACGGCACAATTTTATTCTTTTTGGTATCTATCGAATAACCCTTTCCACTCTTTGGTGGATTTTCGGCAAATGATCTTTGCGGAAGGAGTTTCCTATGGATCACGCGATTCTTTTGATTTCTTGTCCGGACCGCCGGGGGATCACCGCCGCGGTCACCAATTTCATCTACAAAAATAACGGCAATATCGTCCACGCCGACCAGCACATCGATGATCAGACCAACACATTTTTCATGCGCGTGGAATGGTCGCTGGAGGCCTTCCGGCTGTCCCGGGGAAAAATCCATGACAGCTTTGGGCCCATCGCCGGACGATTTGCCATGAAATGGGAGTTGTGTTTCACCGATCAACTGCCGCGGATGGTGGTGTTTGTCTCTAAACATCTGCATTGTCTGCAAGATCTGCTTTACCGCAAAAGAGCCGGGCATTTTGCCTGCGAAATTCCCCTGATCATCAGCAACCATCCCTGTGCCCGTGAAATCGCCGGCGACTTCGGCATCAAGTTTTTTGAGTGCGCACTCACTCCAAGGAATAAAAAAGCCCAGGAGAAAAAACAAATCGGGATTTTGCGTCAGGAACGCATTGATCTCATTGTCCTGGCGCGGTATCATCAGATTTTGACAGCCGGGTTTGTCGATCAGTTTTCCAGCCGGATCATCAATATTCACCACTCGTTTTTGCCCGCTTTCGCGGGCAAAAGCCCCTATGCCCAGGCCTACCGCAAAGGCGTCAAGATCATCGGAGCGACAAGCCATTATGTGACCAAGGAATTGGACCAGGG
>CAYIQK010000192.1:0-2612 GCA_964365515.1 uncultured Planctomycetales bacterium
GCCTTATACCAAGAGATCGACCGTCGAGTCCACCTGTTGAGGTCTTAAACGCAGATCCCTCGCGATTTGCTCGTTGCAATCTCTACTACTGATCATATACTCACATCACTCGTTGGATTAGATTCTGCGATGGATATTCCATCGTAGAATCACCACGATGAATATACAGGAAATGAAAAAAGAATGGAAGGAAAAAGGTGAGGATCTTACGACGTTGGAGAATGATATTTGCGGCGCAGCAACGCACCGGTCAGACCAGAGGCGAACAAAAGCATCGTCGCCGGTTCAGGGACAACCGGCTGACAACTGGGGCAGTCTGGGGTTGCCACCAGCGCCGTAGTCGTAGAGGTCCCATACTTGACAAGACCGTTATTGTTCACCGCTTCATTTGTGGGGGCACTGAACCAGAAGTAATCAACATCCCCGGCATGATCGAATTCATTCGGCGACGAAGAAGCCAAATCCCATTTGATCCCCCAGAGTCCGGTTGAACCGTCGTTGCCTGTGGAGACGGTATATGTTCGCAATTCATTGCCAACCGCGCCGGAAAGATTGCCGGCATTGGGCGCGATACCATTGGCGCCGGAGATATTTTGGATGGCCGTCAAAAGGGCCTCCTGGAAACAATCCTCCAGCTCCAGCGTAAAATGGCTTAATCCATGATGCGTGCTTCCGCCCGGAATAATCTCCACCTTATAAAGCCATTGATACCAGTTTGGTTTTCCCAGAAGACCTGAATGGGCCGGATCATCCGTGATACTCACCCAACTGATTTGGTAGGAGTAATTGTCCTCGTCATCACCGCCGCCATGACCATTGCCGCCATGACCATTGCCGCCCGCCATGGCCTGAGGGATAAAACCAACAGTCAATAACACCAAGAAAACAACCACGCCGATGGTTTTCCCGATTATTGATCGAAGGCTAGTCTGTGTTTTCTCTTCCATGGGTCTCATCATTTTGCGCGCCTCTACCGATAATATCACTATAGTCCTGCATTCAATACAGCAAAAACCATGCCAAAAGAATCACCTCGCGATATCTATGATAAAATTTCTTAACCTATTATAAACAAATAACATATAAACATGACGAGACTTATTCCCAAAGACAGGTTCCTTAGAGCCTGAGGTCTCCATGTTGCTAAATATAAACATGTCTAAAAATTTAATCCTTGGGCTTCCGGTCGACATCAGAAGTTCTCTGGAATGGATCGTCAATCATCTCACTCACATTGATCTCATTTTTTTCAACAGGAAAATCATGCTCATAAAAAATCGTTCCAGCCCGCGTATAACCCACCTTTCGGACCATCTTCCCGGCATGGAAAGTCTTTTCATACCAAAGTTCTCCACTGGGATAATACTCCTTGCTAACTCCCTCCAACGCCCCTTGGACGTATACCTTCTCCCATCGCAACAGCCCATCATCAGCAAATTCCCTGGCAAGACCATCCAACGCGTCGTGCTTGTATAAAAAACCACTTTTCAAGCGGCCGTTCGGATAGTATTCCTTCATCTCTCCGTAGCGTTTGCCTTCGATATAATGGATTGCCTGCATCAACTGACCCGAGGGATAATACTCCCTAAAAAAACCATGCGGCAGATCATCCACATATTCCCCTTCCTTCTTCAATTCACCTGTTTCGTAGTATTCCTGCGATGGGCCATAGAGCTTCCCATTCATATAACGGCGGATGGCCGTCACATGCCCCTCTGGCGAATACACCTTGAAGACTCCGTGCGGTTTGCCGACGCTGTAGTTTTCCTCGGTCAACACTTCTCCACCCTCGTAATAAGTCTTCACAATGCCATCGATACGGCCAAGGGAATACTGTTCGCGGCGTTTCACAGCCCCGCCTTTGTAATATTCCGTATAGGTCCCGCTTCCGTTCTCGAACGAACCGTTCCCCTGCAAAGTCCCGTCCCCATCATATTCTCTGACCTCACCGTGGCGCTGACCATCACGGTAAGATTCCTCACGCCATAAAACCCCGTTTTCGTGATAACCGTTGATGAGCCCTTCGGGTTTACCGTTTCGGTACACCCCCTCACTGTGAAGTTTTCCGCTTTTGTAATAACCCTGAAAAGGGCCGTCAATCTTTCCGTCCCGGTAATGCCAGACAGACTGCAATTCCCCGCTTTCGTAATACTGTTTGAGAATGACATGACCCGGTTCTTTCGAAGGAAAGGTTTCCGACTTCAATTTTCCGCTGGGATAGTAGCTGACACTGCCGACCTTTGGAGACGCCGAATGCCTTGCGCAAGTTAGATAATATAGAGGAACAATCAAAATGATTGACGCGAATAGAAGCAGTTTTCTGATCTTCCCAATCTTCATCTGTTGCTCCTCACATCATTGGGTCATGCGCCTGACCAGAATTCAAACTTTCCCTTGAGCGTCAATATCGTTATTTCAAAAGCCTTTTATTCTGCGGCAGTTTTAAGTAATTTTCTTTACTGACAACTTTCTTGCCGCTTTTGAACGCCCCCGGCAGTCTTTACTGAAAGGGGGGTGGCAATTTGCCCCCACCCTTTTAAAAGCTCAGGATCACGTCTACGCATATCCTTTATATATCCATCCGGCTGAACAGAATCAGTTAAAGCAGCCAC
>CAYIQK010000193.1:0-2600 GCA_964365515.1 uncultured Planctomycetales bacterium
TGTCGGCACTGACGACCATTGTCCCTTCATGGCCAGCGGTTCATGCCCGGGGATTTCCCAATATTGGACAAACCCACGGAAGTGATCGATGCGCAAAACATCACACAGGGTTAAATTGTGCTTGATGCGCCGGATCCACCACGCATAACGGCTCGCTTTCAGATTCTCCCAGTCATAGACGGGATTGCCCCAGCGCTGGCCCGTCACACTGAAATAATCCGGCGGGACACCCGCCACCATCAAAGGTTTGCCCTCCTCATCCAGTTTGAAAATCTCCGGCTGTTTCCAGACATCAACGCTGTCATGATTCACATAAATTGGAATATCGCCGATGAGTTGGATCCGTTTTTGGCGCGCGTACGCCCGCAACTGCCGCCATTGCCGTGAGAAAACGAATTGAAAGAATTTGATCTTCGTCAGCTGATCACCGAACCGCCTGCCGATATCCGCCAAGGCCTCTTTTTTCCTGTCTCTCAGTTGCGGCGGCCAATCGGCCCAAATCATCCCATGGAAGGATTCCTTGATCACCTCAAAGGAAGCATAATCATCCAGCCAAAAGGCATTTTCGCTGCAAAAAGTCTCAAATTCCTCGGCAAAAATCTTACGGGTTTTGAAACATTCATACGCATGATCAAATATTTTCTTCTTATAAACGATGACCGCCTCGTAATCCACACACGCGTCGGAAAACGCCGGCCTGTCTTTGAGATCATCACTGGTCAGCAAACCGTCTTCCGCCAAAAGCCGAGGACTGATCAAAAGGGTATTGGCGGCAAAAGCCGAGGAACTGCTGTAGGGAGAATTCCCGCAGATGGGATCCGTGGGATTCAACGGCAGGATCTGCCAAAGATGTTGTTTGGTCTCAGATAGAAAATCGATGAATTGATAGGCCCAAGAGCCGAGGTCTCCGATGCCGAACTCCGATGGAAGGCAGGAGATATGCAAAAGGATGCCGCTTTTCCGCTCTTTCATCCGCAAAGGCAGCCCCTCACAAGACTAAATCCCGTAAGACTCTGTCCCCCCGGGATTCTTGGATTTGACAACATCCTTTTCGTCATAGATCTCCCCAAACAACTCCTCCAAGACATCCTCCATGGTCACAAGACCGACATTCTTCCCATGGGAATCCTGAACGATGAAAAGATGCTGATGATAGGCCTGAAATTTTTCCAACAGCGCATTGGCCTTGGTGAACCAGTTGACGAAGATGGGCTTTACCACAAAATCCTTCACACGCGCCTGATCATTGTTTTGGACGATTTCCCTGAGCAGGACCCTGTGCTGGACCGTCCCCACAATATCCAGAGGATCCTTGTCATACACGACGATACGGCTGTAAGGAAAACCCAAGATCGCCTCTTTGATTTCCCCCAAACT
Organism: uncultured Planctomycetales bacterium; assembly: GCA_964365515.1. GTDB lineage: Bacteria > Omnitrophota > Gorgyraeia > Zapsychrales > Zapsychraceae > CAYIQK01. The sequence continues at coordinate 1,378 of CAYIQK010000193.1, forward strand.
CTGATGCGCCGGCAGGGCACAAATCTGGTCTATCGGCTTCATGATCTGGGCCGCGCGGACATCGTTCAGTTTGAAAACACGGTTGCACAAAACTTCCTCATTGACCTCCACGGTCCCCTCGGCCTGTCCTAATTTCAGCATCATCCTGATCTCATCTTCCGTCACACGGGGAAGCGTGGGGCCCTCTGGGACAAACGATTTTATCATTTTGATGATGAGAACAACCAATGGCCGCAAAATCACAACCAAAAGACGTAAGGGTTTGGCGAAAAACAAAGACATGCCCACCTTATATCGTTCCCCGATTGTCTTGGGGATGACCTCGGAAGCGACGATGATGGTGAAGGTCATGACCGTTGAAGCCAACCCCAGCCATTGCTCGCCGAAGCGCAGGACAACCAGCTGTCCAATAAAGATAGATCCCACGATATTGATGGTGTTGTTCGCAATGACGATGGAGGCAATGGTGTGAGCAATGTTTTCCTTGATATAGAGGAGATCCCTGGAATTTCTGCGGTTCTGTTCATGCAGGATTCTGGCGCGCACCAGAGGAAGGCTTAAGATAGCCGCCTCAGACAACGAACAGAGGGCGGATGCAATAATCACGATGAAGAATAAAATAATGACAGAAATCATAACTTCTCAATGGATGAAAATTAACTCCCCCGCGAGGACTCGAACCTCGGACCCAGTGGTTAACAGCCACTTGCTCTACCAGCTGAGCTACAGGGGAATGAGATTGTCAAATCACGTGAGGCAATTATACAGAAAATCCGCCAAAAGTCAACTGGCGGCATTCTCATTTTCGAAGAAAAAATTTGTTTTCCAGGAGACAACATACTATACTTTGAATTGAAAAATCGAACGATGACTAAACCTGCTCCCAAAAAGATATTGATCGTCGAAGATGATGCAGACATCGCCGAGGCCATGGCCGATGTCCTTGGCAAACTGGAATATGAAATTGCCGGCGTGGTCACAACCGGCGAAGAGGCCGTTGACAAAATCTTCGAGATCAAGCCGGATCTCATCATCATGGATGTGGTCTTAGACGGCCGCATCAACGGCATTGAGGCCAGCCGGCAGTTGGAACAGTTTGTAGATATTCCAATCATTTTTACGACCGGCCATCGTCCCATCGCGACAGCTATGCAATCCAACAAACGGATACCGCTCCTTAAACCATTCACAAAAGAGGAGTTACAACACGCCATCCACACCGC
>CAYIQK010000194.1:0-2596 GCA_964365515.1 uncultured Planctomycetales bacterium
ACCTATCTGATGGAATCGATTCTCAAAGAAGCTGGAGAGGATTGCGGGGTGATGGGGACCGTCAATTATAGGATCGGGAAGGACGTGATCCCTTCCCCGAACACAACGCCTGATTTTGTCGAGATCCACCGCTTCCTGACTCAACTGCATAGCCGGCGGATCCGGTATTGCGTGATGGAGGTCTCTTCGCATGGCCTTGCTCAGGGCCGCGTCGATCTGATCGATTTTAAGGCGGCTGTTTTCACCAATCTGACCAGCGATCACTTAGACTATCATGGCACCCGGGAGAATTATTTTTTAGCCAAAGCGAAACTGTTCACGTCTTTGTCTGCGGGCGGGGTGTCGGTCATCAATACAGACGACGATTATGCCTGCCGGCTCAGCGCCATGACAAAATCGAAGATCACGACTTACGGGATGGAAAAACGCGCGGATGTCATGGCCGAAGATATCCAGTCCAATATTCAGGGAAGCTGGTTCACATTGTCGAGTCCTCAAGGCAGGATTGCGATCCGCACAAAATTGATTGGAAGACATAATATTTACAATATCCTGGCGGCGGCCGCGGCGTGTCTCGCGGAAGGTATCCCACCAGCGGCAGTTCAAAAAGGCATTGAGAGGCTTGCTCATGTCCCGGGCCGTCTGGAGAATGTTGACACCGGCCGGAATTTTTCCGTCTTCATTGATTACGCCCACACCGAAGATGCCCTGAAGAATGTCCTGGAGGCCTTGAGGCAGGTGAGCGAGGCCCGTGTGATTGTTGTCTTCGGCTGCGGCGGGGACCGTGACAAGACCAAGAGACCCCAAATGGGGAAGGTCGCCGCACAGCTGGCCGATATGGCGATCGTCACAAACGATAATCCACGCAGTGAGGATCCCCAATCGATCATGGATCAGATCATCTCAGGTTTTTCTAAGAAGAATTATCAGGTGATTCCCAGCAGGGAAGAGGCGATCCGCAAGGCCGTCGGGATGGCCAAAACCCGCGATGTCGTTTTGATCGCCGGCAAGGGGCATGAAGGTTATCAAATTTTCAAGGATAAAACGGTTCCGTTCAATGAGAGGGAAATTGTTGAGAGATGCTTAAGATCTTGACCGTCCAACAAATTCAGGAGGCGGCGGAGGGTCTCCTTATTTCCGGGGAAGGATCTGTACGGATCCAAGGGTTTTCCACGGATTCGCGCACCCTTCAAAGGGGAGAGGCATTCATCGCCATCAACGGAGAGCATTTTGACGGTCATGCCTTCATTGATCAGGCGGTCAAAAAAGGCGCCTGCGTTCTGATTGTCTCCGAAAAGATCCCCACTTCGGGGAATATTCCCGTCATCCGGGTGAAAGATACAACCCGTGCCCTGGGCCGGATCGCCGCGTTCTACCGGAAGCTTTTTGATATCCCTGTGATTGCCGTCACTGGCAGTGCCGGCAAGACAACCACCAAGGAGATGATCGCCGCGGTCTTGAGCGGCCGGTTCAAAGTCCTGAAGAATGCAAAGACAGAGAACAATCAATACGGTGTTCCGTTGACCATTCTCAAACTCAATGAGTCCCATGAAGCGGCTGTCCTGGAATTGGGAACCAATCAGCCCGGGGATATCCCGTGGCTGACTTCTATCGCTCAACCCACCATTGCCGTTTTTACCAACATCGGCGAATCCCATCTGGAGGGGTTGGGGACTGTGCGAGGCGTGTTCCGTGAGAAATTCCGTCTGGTTGAGGGGATGGCTCCCGGAGGGGTTGTCATTTACAACAAAGACGATCATTATCTTCGCACAATGCCGTCGAAAAAGACGGGGCGAAAAATGGTCAGCTATGCGATCAAACAGACGGCTGATCATCAGGCCGACGGTATCAGGCGGGGGAGCGATCACTGCATGTGTTTCCAGATGGGCCGACGGAAATTTGTGTTGAATACGCCTGTGGAACAATATGTTTATAACGCCCTGGCCGCCATTTCCTGTGCCCGAGTTCTTCGAATTAATGATGGTCAGATCCAAAGCATTCTGTTAAACTTTGAATTCGGCACAAGCCGCCAGGAGGTCAGAAAAGCGGGGGAGGTGTTGATCATTGACGACACCTACAACGCCAATCCGGTTTCGTTCAAAAGCGCGATCGGCACTTTGGACGCCTTGAAGACGGCCGGTCAAAAGATTCTGGTTGCCGGTGATATGATGGAATTAGGGAAGAGGGCTAAAGAGTTACATCTTGCTTTGGGAGAGATGATCGCCCGTTCAACCGTTGATGCGGCCCTGATGACCGGAAAGTATGTCCGATACGCCGCCCGCGCGCTTCGAGAATCCAATCCGCGTATTGAGGTGTTCTGTTATGGTTCTTTGCCGGAACTTCATCGGCGGCTTTTGACCGTCTGCCGGCAGGGGGATCTTGTCTTGGTGAAAGGATCCCGTGCCATGCGGATGGAACGCACCGTTGAATTCATCGAGGGACACTGGGGAGACAAACACTGACATGTTCTACTATCTGTCGCAATTGAAAGATTTTTTCTTCGGATTCAATATCTTTCGGTATATCACATTCCGGGCGGCCATGGCCGGATTGACCACATTCCTCCTGTGCCTGATCCTCGGGCCGTTTTTCATCA
>CAYIQK010000195.1:0-2594 GCA_964365515.1 uncultured Planctomycetales bacterium
TTTTGTTCAACTCAATAAACATTACTTACCCATTTGAAATTTCAAAGAACCAAAAGAATCAACTGATTTTTGGGTTCAATATTCGTGAGAAGATCGACAAAGGTTATGAGGAAATTGTCGTTCCCAATCTATCCAAGATGGACACGGTTTTGTGTATCGACGCGCTTTCCCAGCTGGCGCAGAAGAGTGGATACAAAATTTGGATGATTCTCGACCATCTCGACGTTGTTTTCAGAAGGCGGTCCTCCGAGGAGACGAAGGCTCTGAGAGCATTACTTAAGGCTCTGTATGCTTTTACATCGGACCATGTGAGGCTGAAAATATTTTTGCGCGATGATATACTGGACGCAATCAGTTCCGATTCTGAGGAACCGCTGGCCGCTGTCTCTCACATTACTGCGCGGTCTGGACCAAATCTCAAATGGACGTCTGATTCCTTATGCGTAATGATTATGAAGAGATTGGCATCCGATGCCTGGCTATCTGAATCATACGACATCGATCCCAAAAGACTTGACGATGTTGACTATGCGCGTGAGAATTTTCAAAAGATTTTCGCTTTAAAATACGTTACCCAACAAGCGTTTGATTGGATTTTTTCTCTTCTTGCAGATGGCCGTGGCGTTGTCACCCCACGTGACTTAATCGATTTATTAAAGAAGGCGCTACATATTCAGTCTCTCTGGCTTCAGAAGCACCCGGACAAGAAAGAATTCATGACCATTGCAGCCATACAGGAGGCTCACAGGGAACTCTCAAAGAGCAGAAAAGAGACCGTACTTCAAACAGAGTTTTCTCATTTAATGCCATGGATTCGAAAGCTTGAGCGAAATAAAGAGAGATATGGGAAGGAAGAACTTCCTCTTATTTTTGGGACTGATGCTAATGAGGCCATTTCTACTCTACAAGCCATAGGTGTGATTCAATTCGATCACAAAAAATCCTGCTACCGTGTCGCCAAGCTATATGGGGCTGGACTCCAGGTCTATGCGACCAGAGCAAAAAGACAACTATCGAATAAGTTAGAAAAATAGCAATTGTGACAGGTGTGAAATATACAAATTCTCTTCGGATTGAATTTCCAAGTTCCATTCCGGAGATAAGAAAGCGGCAAAGATTAACTAGGAGATTGCGAGAAATATGACATTCAGCGCTCTTATCCAAAAACTTTGGAACTACTGCAACATCCTTCCGCCTTCGCCAAGGCTGCGGCGGACAGGCCGCGACGACGGTTTGTCCCACGGTGATTATGTGGAGCAGCTTACCCTGAGTCTGTCGAAGGGTTGACGCAAAGGCGTAGAATAAAACTTGCTAAAGAACGGCTCGTCTCATATACTATACTTAAGTCTAATAAATGATACGTAAGGATAATCCATGAGACACAAGAAAGATGAGGACATCATAAACTTTTCGAATGCCCAGAGGGTATTTTCTTTTTTGGTGGAGGACCCGCGGAAGGAATTTCTGGCCTCCGAGATCCAGAAAGCCGCTGGCCTAAGTAAGGCCGGGGTGTACCGCGCCTTGGACGAACTGGTCCGCCGGGAACTTGTCAAAAAACAGGAGAGGGGGCGGTTTGTCCTCTATTCGGCCGTGGCCGATGACTGTGTTGTCCGGCAGTTCAAGGTCTTAAAGACGGTCGTTTCACTCAAGAAACTTGTCCAGAAGCTCAAAGCTTTTTCGCGTAAAATTGTTCTTTTCGGCAGCGCGGCCAGGGGAGAGGATTATAAAGACAGCGATCTTGATTTATTGATTGTGGCCAAAGACCCCGAGGCGGCGCAAAAAGCCGTTTCAAATTTCAAACCAGGCCGAAAAATCCAGCCCGTCATTAAAACGTCTGTCCAGTTGTCCCAGATGGAGACGAGTAGTCAGGAATTCTTGAACGAGATCAACAGCGGTATTGTGTTATGGGAAGAAACCGATGAGTCGTGAATATGAGGAATGTTTAAGGAAAGGGAAAATCCGTCCTTTCAGCCGGGGGAAAGGGTTGGCCGACAAAGAACTCAAGGCCGCTTCTTCCGATTTACACAGGGCCCGGGAGACGTTTAAGGATCACGACTATAAATGGGCGACCGTCCAGCTTTATTATTCCATGTTCCACAGCGCGCGGGCGCTTTTATACCTCAAAAATCTTCGTGAGCACAGCCATTTTTGTCTGATTGCGGCTGTTCAAGCATTATACGTTGAAACCAAACAGATCCCCGTGACTCTCCTGGAAGCTCTGAAAAAGGCCAAAAATCTGCGGGAGGATGCGGATTATTACGACCGCTGGTCCGAGGAGGGATGCCGGAAATTATTGAACGCCGCGGAAGATTTTCTTGATAAAGCCGGCAAAATCTTTTCCAGCGGGGAATAAGAAGATCGTCGGGAAATATTCATGAGTGATCCTAAGCAGCTTGTAAACAAACTTTGGAACTACTGTAACATCCTGCGCGATGACGGATTGTCCTATGGCGATTATGTCGAGCAGTTGACGTTTTTGTTGTTTCTCAAGATGGCTGACGAGCAGAGCCGGCCGCCGATCAAAAAACCAACGCCCATCCCGAAAGGTTTTGGCTGGGATGTGCTCATCAAGCTTGATGGTGATGATCTGGAAA
>CAYIQK010000196.1:0-2575 GCA_964365515.1 uncultured Planctomycetales bacterium
AGGCGGTATGGCAGAAAAGGACAGAATTGTGATGAGTAAAAGAGAGGCGAAACGGGTGCATGTTATTCAGCAAGTGATTGAGAAACAGGTGACACAACGGCAGGCCGGGGAAATGGTCGGCATGACGGATCGGCAGATACGAAGAATCGTGCGGCGTATCCGAGAAGAAGGAGAAGGTGGGATATGCCATAAAGGACGTGGAAAGCCTTCCAACCGAGCCATGCCGGAGAGGGTCAAGAAGAAGGCGCTGGCCTTGTATCAGAAGCGCTATGAAGGATTTGGACCGACCCTGGCGACCGAGAAGTTAGAGGAAAACGACCGGATTGTATTGGGAAAAGGAACCCTTCGCCTCTGGCTGAGCGCCTCTGGCGCGGATTACCCAACCCGATCCGCACGTCCACATCGGAAATGGCGGCAGCGAAAGTCTTGTCGTGGGGAAATGGTGCAAATCGATGGCTCCCATCATCGCTGGCTTGAAGACAGGCTGGATCAAGAATTTTGTCTTATGGCATTTATCGATGATGCCACCGGAGAGGTGTTTGCGCGATTTTATGACTATGAAGGAACGTTTCCTGCCCTGGATGGATTTCGGCGGTACGTGGAACGCTACGGCGTGCCGTTGTCAGTCTATTGCGACCGACACACGACCTACAAGTCGAATGCCAAGGAGACCATTGAGGACGAGTTTACGGGAATCCCGCCGATGAGTCAATTTGAACGGGCGCTGAAGACATTGGAGGTGAAGGTGATTCATGCATATTCCCCTCAGGCAAAGGGCCGGGTGGAACGATCTTTCCGAACGCTGCAGGATCGGCTGATCAAAGAGATGCGATTGGCTGGGGTTTGCACGGTAGAAGAAGGCAATCTATTTTTAGAGACGTATTTGCCAAAGTACAATCGGAAATTTCGTGTGGTTGCGGCCGATGCGGTGAACATGCACAGGAAAATACCTTCACGGAAGGTGTTGGATCAGACGCTCTGTATCCATGAGAAGCGCACCTTAAGGAATGATTTTACTCTTTCCTATGAGGGCCAGCTCTATCAAGTGAAAGAAAATATCCGGGCGAGACGTGTGGGGGTGGAGGCATGGTTGGACGGTTCGATCCATGTCACTGCGGAAGGGCGTTCTTTAAGCGTTGAGCGTATTTCAACCCGACCCGTCAAAGAAGCCGCTCTTTTGAAGCCAAAAAAGAGTGGAAAGAGGGTGATCCGCCCTGCAGAGAATCACCCGTGGCGACAATACAGAAACAGACAGGGAAAAGAATCTGCAATGCCTGTGACAGGCGCGGCAGTCGGCCATTGTTAAAGGGGGAACAAAAAAAAGGGGGGGTGTAGACGACCCCCCCTTTGAGATCGTGGCTAGAATCGGCCTTTTTAAGGGCCTTTTTTTTGGGTCACTCTCTTGAAAAATAGAAAAGGCTTCTTTGATCCTGATAAAAAGGGTACCCTCTGGATTCGGGCCACTGGAATGGGGTAGGAGAATCAATTTATTTCGTGTAAAATGAACTCGAAAAACAGGACATTTCTATTTCAGTATTACACACGATTACAGCCAGGCCGTGCCGTTTCGTAGGGGCGGGTTCTAAACCCGCCCTCGTGGGGGAGGCGTATGTAGGGGCATGTTTATGCGTGGGGGGGAAGGGCGGGTTTAGAACGGGTGGGTTTAGAACCCGCCCCTACGGGAATGTCGGTGATAAAAATAATCCCGTGTATGTGATTGGGCATCACGACAAACACATCCAAAACGACATGCGGCAGATGATTACGCAAATCATCCCATGTCGTACACATGGTCTGCCCGGCATCATTCAACCGCATCTGACCGTCCACGATCTCCCCGAACAGGCATTCCCGGTTTCTGCACCCGCGGAAGCATACCAGCCCCTCAATTTGAGGTCTTTGAGTTTTTCTATCAGGATAACATTGTGGGCCCACGACAATTTAGCCACGGACGGTGGCCATTTATTTACCAACGGTTTTTAATTTCGTTGAAAGCGTTCTCCTCATGCCGCTCTTTTTGCCCGATTCGCTTCGATCTGTGAAGCCAGCCACATCTTGAGGACGGGCAGTCTGGCTACCCCCAACCGCCTTGCTTCCTCATCCAGGGCGTCGATCATCCACTGGGGAAGATCGGCGTTGATTCGCTTGATTGCCAAACCAGGACGGCGAGCGCTGCTCCAATCAATGTAATCGGAAATGTCCTCGCCGTTGTCAAACTTCTCCTCAAAATTCTCTGCCGTGGTTTTCCTGAAATTTCGTTTCATAACTCCTCCTTTCGTCTTTTCTTGTGTGGCGCACGGAAATAATTCGGGTCTTTCCGTTCCGCTCCGTAACGACCGCCGTCCAGAAGGTAGCGCCTATTTTTCCAATAACAAGGAATCGGGTCTCCTTCTCTCCTTTTAAAGAAAGCTCAACCATGCCTGTATCCTCCCACAAGAGCCGCGCCTCCTCAAAATCAATCCCGTGCTTTTGCTTGTTCGTAACGCTTTTGTGTGAGTTGAACTCAAATTCCACACTGTAATTATACAGAAACGGTGTGTAAGTGTCCAGTTGGGGGAAAGAGGTCATACTTCTT
>CAYIQK010000197.1:0-2551 GCA_964365515.1 uncultured Planctomycetales bacterium
CCGATGGAATAAAGGGCCTCGCCCCGGAACCCGAGCGATTGGATTTTATGCAAATCCTCCGCGTTCTCGATCTTACTCGTGGCATGACGCGAGAAAATCTTTTCCAAGTCCTCGCGTTCGATGCCATGGCCGTTGTCTTTGACCCTGATGAGGGTCCTGCCGGCCTCCTTGATTTGCACTTCGATTGTTTCGGCCCCGGCATCCAGGGCATTTTCGACGAGTTCCTTGATGACCGAGGCGGGCCGCTCGATGACCTCTCCGGCGGCGATTTTGCTGATGATGTCGGGTTTTAAGATGTGGATTTTACTCATCAAATTAACTATTTATGATTAACGATGTTTTTCAACTCCTGCATTTGATTCATCGCCTCCAGCGGCGTCATGGTATCGAGATCCATCGAATGGATGGTTTCCCTGATGATCTCCATGACTGGGTCCGGCGCGGCGGCAAACATATCCATCTGCGGGTCATGATCCTTGAGGGCATCGCCCTTCAAGTTTCCTTTGAGATCGTTTTTGAGTTCCAGCCGCGTCAGGATGTGTTTGGCGCGGTTGATGACCGCCGCCGGGATGCCGGCCAATTTGGCGACATAAATCCCGTAGCTGTCATCGGTCGAGCCGGGGATGATTTTGTGGAGGAACACGATCTCGTCTTTCCATTCCTTAACGGCCACATTGTAATTTTTCACGCCGCTGTATTGATCCGCCAGGGCGGTCAGTTCGTGAAAATGGGTGGCGAAAAGCACGCGGGCCTTTTTTGCCTGCAGGTATTCGGCCAGGGCCCATGCGAGGCTTAGCCCATCGTAGGTGCTCGTCCCTCGGCCGATCTCATCTAAGACAATCAGGCTGTTTTCCGTCATGTTGTTCAAAATTTCGGCGGTCTCGTTCATCTCGACCATGAACGTGCTTTGGCCTTTGCTGATATCATCGTGCGCGCCGATGCGCGTGAAGATTTTATCCACGATGCCGATGTGGGCGGAGGCCGCCGGGATCGAGCTTCCGGTCTGGGCCATGATGGTCAGGATGGCGGTTTGCCGGATATAGGTGGATTTTCCGGACATATTGGGCCCCGTCAAGATGATCAGATGGTTTTCATCGGCGTCCAAGAGGGTGTCGTTGGGAACGAAAGAGGCCTCCAAAGTTTTCTCCACCACCGGATGGCGGCCGTCCTTGATTTCAAGACGGGTGTCATCCTCGATCCGCGGGACGATGTAATCCGGCCATTGGGCAATGACATCCAGGGAACAAAGCACATCCAAGGCCGCGATATTTTGGCAGAGCTGATGAACTTCGCGGGAATGATCAAGGATCTTCTGCCGGATTTCGCTGACGATCTCGCCCTCGATTTTGAGAATTTTCCCTTCGGCGGTCAGAATTTTTTCCTCAAACTCTTTCAATTCCGGCGTGATGAAGCGTTCCGCGTTAACGAGCGTCTGTTTGCGGATATAGTTCGCCGGAACGAGCGGGAGATTGGGCTTGGTGACTTCGATGTAGTAACCGAAGACCTGGTTGAATCCCGCTTTGAGCGAATGGATCCTGGTGCGTTGGATTTCCTCTTCCTGGAATTTTTTCAACCACTGCCGTCCGTTTTCCTGCAGATCCTTGAGCGAGTCCAATTCGGCGTTGTATCCTTTTTTGATGATCTTGCCTTCGGGCTGAGAGAGGGGGATTTCCTCATTGAGGACTGCTTCCAGGTATTGGCGAAGGGAAGGGATGTTTTTCAAGGCGAAGAGATCGTTTTCCCTCTGGGGTTCCGCGATGATTGTTTGGATCTCCGGCACTAAGACGATGGTGTTTCGGATGGCCAAAAGGTCTTTGGCGTGGGTGTAGCCGCAGCTCAACCGTGAGATGTTCTTTTCGACGTCGGGGATCTGATTGAGCAGGTCTTTCAAGTCTTTGGCCGCCGGCGAATGATTTTTGAGCCATTGGACAGCCATCTGGCGTTTGAGGATGAGGTCACGGTCTTTCAAAGGATGCGTCAGCCAGAATCGGAAGGCGCGCCGGCCCAGGGCTGTGGAGGTGTGATCCAGCGTCTTGATGAGGGTGTCTAATTCCAGTCCGTGATGGGCCGCCGGTGACACAAAGACGTATTCGTCGTCGGCGTAGAGTGCGATTTTATCGATGTGTCTCAAGGGCTGTTTATTCATCTGCTTGAGGTATTCCAAAAGCGCGCCGGCACAGGAGTAGGCCTCGGACAGGTTTTCTATGCCGAAGCCGTGCAGGTTATGCACGCGGAAATGTTCGCACAGGGATTTTTTAGCGATGTCGGGGTTGAATGACCAGTCGTCGCAGGCTGTCAGAGCGATATTTTTAGATTTCAGAAGCGGGTGCCGAAAGAGGTTTTTGATTTTTTCACCCGCGGTTTCGGGATAGATGCATTCGAAGACGGGCCACTTGGCAATCAATTCAGCCAGCCGAGTGGGATCAAATGGATATTGATTGGCTTGAATGGTCCCCGTGGCTGGGTCCGTAAATGCGATCCCTAAGGATGTGTTGTTGGGATTGAGACACAGAAGAATCCGGGAGTCGCTGGTGTGTTCATCCAAGAAGGT
>CAYIQK010000198.1:0-2550 GCA_964365515.1 uncultured Planctomycetales bacterium
TTTGCCGGCCAGTATCACAGCGTTTTCAAGGGGCAGGGGATTGAATTTGATGAGGTGCGTGAATATCAATTCGGTGATGATATCCGTACCATTGACTGGAACGTCACCGCCCGCATGGGACGGCCCTATGTCAAAAAATACGTGGAAGAACGGGAACTGACCATGATGATCCTCGTGGACGCTTCTTTGTCGTGCCGTTTTGCTTCGGTCAATATTCTCAAAAGCCAATTGGCCGCGGAGATCTCGGCCCTCTTGGCTTTGTCGGCAATCCGCAATCACGACAAAGTCGGTCTCATCGTGTTTGCCGGAAAGATCGAGAAATTCATCCCGCCGCGCAAGGGTCTTCAGCATGTTTTGCGAATCATCAGGGAAGTGCTTTACTCACAGCCGGAAGGGAAATTCACCGATATCGCTGGTGCCATCGAGTATTTGAACCGTGTCACCGCCAGAAAGACGATTGCCTTTCTCATCTCTGATTTCTTAGCGGCCGGCGCTTCCCCCAACGGTGGGAATGCGGATGAGAAGTTGAAAAAGGCATTGTCCGTTGCCAACAAACGCCATGATGTGATCGCGGTCACATTGAATGATCCGCGGGAGACGCAATTGCCGGATTGCGGTCTGCTTGCCTTAGAGGACGCGGAGACAGGTGAATTGTTTTATGTGGATGCAGCCGACCGCGGCTTGAGGGAACACTACCACAGCCGCAATGCCCAGAGGACCAAACAACGAAGCCGATTGTTCCAGTCTCAGGGAATTGACTTCATCGATGTCTCGACCGACACCCCTTATACCGACGCGATGGTCAAATTTTTTTTGAAACGAAGACATCAGAGAATTCGAAGCCGATAACCGACGCGCCGAACTGTCATGCGAAAATGGATGGCTGAAGAGATGCGTGATGCGAAGCCCCCTGTGGATATTCCGTTTCATTTCGCTTTCATTCTCGTGATCCTTTTGGCCTTATTGGGGGGAGGGATCCTCTGGTTTTTCCTTCATTGGTGGAGGCGCCGCGGATTGAAGGAGCGGAATCAACCTCTTTCGAAAGATCCGTGGCAGAGGGCCTGCGAAGAGCTGGAGGCTTTGATTCACAGCGATCTGCTCGCGAAAGGAAATATGAAGGAGTACTACTTGAGACTCTCCGGTATCATCCGCAGGTATTTCGAAGGGCAGTTTTCCATCAAGGCGCCTGAGATGACGACGGAAGAGTTTCTGATTCATCTGAAAGGTTCCAGTGATCTGACCGCACAGCAGAAAGATGTCCTTAAGGAATTCTTAACCTCGTGCGACATCGTGAAATTCGCCAGGTATGCGCCCGGCACCGATGAGGTCGAGCGCAGCACACAGTTTGCCAGGCGTTTGATTGATGAAACGCGAAAAGAAGAAAAAAGTGTTTTGATCTGAAGACATGCTGTTCAAAGACCTCTGGGTTGTATTTCTGATCCCTGTCGTTTTGGGGGCTGTTCATGTCCTGCGCAGACGCCGGAAGGAGGCGTGCATCCGTTTTCCTTCCAAACAGCTGGTATCCTTGATTCAGGAGTCGTGGAAGGTCCGATTCAGGCATATCCCGTATGTCCTGCGTTTTACGGTGCTCGCATTGTTCCTGGCGGCGTTCGCCGGTCCGCGGTTTGTCTTGGAAGAGACCGTTCATAAGACCGAGGGGATCGATATCGTTCTCGCGATCGATTCCTCCGGGAGTATGGCGGCGGAGGATTTCACCGCTGGAGACAGACGGTATAACCGTTTGGATATCGTCAAACGTGTTGTGGAAGATTTCATTGCCCAGCGAAAAAATGACAAGATCGGCCTGGTCACCTTTGCCGCCTTGGCCTACACGGTGTGTCCTCCCACAACGGATTACGCGTGGCTGACGACCAATCTGCGGCGCATCAAACTGGGGCTCATCAAAGACGGAACAGCCATCGGGTCGGCGATTGCCTCGTCTGTGGGGCGTCTGAAAAACAGCAAAGCCAAAAGCCGGATCATCATTCTTTTGACGGACGGCATCAACAATGCCGGCGAGATCGATCCGGTCTCCGCGGCGCGCGCGGCACAGGCCTTGGGTATCAAAATATATACGATCGGCGCAGGGACCAAAGGATCTGTCCCGTTTCCCGCGACGGATTTTTTCGGACGCAAGGTGTATCAGAGTGTCGTGATCGATTTGGATGAAGATGTCCTTAAGAAAATCGCGGAGACGACCGGCGGAAAATATTTCCGGGCGGCTGATACGCAATCGTTACAGCAGATTTACAAGGAGATTGATTCCCTGGAGAAGACGGCGATCGAGGAGGCCGGTTATTTTGAATATGAAGAGTTGTTTGATCATGTGCTTCTTGCGGCGTTGATGTTCCTTGCACTTGAAATTGTTGTGTCCAATACCATCTTTTTGAAGATACCATAAAATGAGATTCGCGCATCCTGTCATGTTTCATTGGTTGTGGGCCGCTCTTGTTTTGGCCGTCTTCCTGTATTCAAGCCGACGGCATCACCGGGAAATGATGCGGCGGTTTTCGCAGGAGCATCTGATCAAAGAAATCGCCCCGGATTTTG
>CAYIQK010000199.1:0-2539 GCA_964365515.1 uncultured Planctomycetales bacterium
GGCCGTAATTTCGCCATGATCCATAACAACAGCGGATAACCGAAGTAGCAGTAGAGTGTGAGGGATATGAGGAACCAGAAAATGGAAATCATAATTACCATTGATGAAAATTCTCTTAAACCAACCTAATCACTAAATTTTTATCAAGAACATCAGCGATGCGCTCTAATGTGTCGATTGTAATATTCTCCCGGCCTGTCTCCAGCTTTGATACGTATTGCTGAATAACTCCTAACTTTCGGGCCATGTCTCTCTGAGTATATCCCCGCTTAAGACGCATTCCCCTGATTTGCCCGGCGATCTCCTGGTGTTGAGATGAATTTTTGAGCATTTTTGTATACACCGATTGCCAGAAGGCAACTCGATGCCTTGCCCAAGCGTCTTTTTGAATTCTTTTCTTAAGAATCGGCCATTCACGGCGAAAAATTTTTGGGCCGATGATCTCAAGCGCAATATCAGGATCGCTGGTTCGAGACAACAGTTTCTCAGCATAAATATAAAATCGGGGATTTGACGGATTTTTTAATATCCGTTTCACTTGTTTTTCCGTCAAGCGTGTATCCCATAACCAGTTGATTTTCATTTCATCACCCTTCCCGCAGTTTGGCAGAAATCTGGTTTAAAATTTGTTTGTCCAGATGGCTTAAAACTTTCCTGACGTTGACTCCGGGGATCATATCCACAAGCTCCAGCTTTAACTCTGTGCGATCAAATATCTTGTACCAGGTATCAAGCAATTCAATTTGATCATAAGCAAAATACTCAAAGATGAAGTCGGCCAGCGGCATGAAATTTGATGAGAGAAAATAAATGTCAAACAAATCTTTTGCAGTTTGGCGTCCTGTCGGCAATAGGTGTCCGGTCAAATCTTCTTTGGTGCCGGTTCCCGTAGCAGCCGATATCTTCCGAAAATAGATGTCTTCGATAGAGTGCATCCCTCCACGGATCTTTTTGATGTTTTCGGTAAAGTCGCGGACAAAATCAATTTTAAGCACACAGGCTTTTTTCAACTCCAGGAAATAGATCGTCATCGGCAATAGTTTAGGATCATCCTGTTTTGATTCCAGATAGAACCGAAATCCGGTTTCCTTCGAGATAAAATTCATGATTTTCGCAGGATCGCGATCCGTATACTTTTGACTAAAAAAATCCAAGTCCTCCGAAAATCGGTGATGGAAATAAAACGCCAACGCGGTCCCTCCTGTTAGATAAAAATGTTTGAACTTTTTCGTAACCAGATCCACAATTCTTCTTTGCTCTTTCTGAATATATGCTGTCTTTTGTTTCATACGTTTATCCCGCGATAAGTATACTACTTATGAGTAGTGCTGTCAATTTCTAAAATATCAGGAACCCATGCGACGTTAACGAACTTATTTCATCTTCAACATCATCCGCCTCAGCCGGTCATAAAAACCTCCACCAAGGATTTTTTTCACGCTGTTCTTGCAGGACACAAAGATTTGCTCCTGGATCGGTATTTTCCCTTCGAGCGCCTGGGCAAAACGTTCCAATGACCAGCTGGATTTGACGGCGATTCGGCTGAAGCAATCCGCTTGAAGGTTATCCGGTTTTTCCGATATAAAAATATGCCGGTATCCGGCACTGCGGGCCATTTGAATGATTTTGTCATTGCAGAAGCCGCGCGGAATCGAGAGGCTTTCCACCAAGATCCCGAGGTTGCGTTCCAGATACCTTTTTGAGGCCGTCAATTCTTCCTGAATTTGCGTGTCCTGCAAATTCGTCAGGATTTCATGACTGAACCCATGGGATCCGACGATCATGCCGGCAACGGTCAGCCGACGGATCTCTTCCCAGCCCATATACCCTTCCTTGCCGATCCGTTTGGCGATGAGGAAAAAATGTCCCACGAAACCGAATTCCCTCAATAACGGCAAGGCCATCGTGCAATTATTCATCTCACCGTCGTCAAATGTCAAAAAAATCTCTTGACTGCTGAAGACGTCCAAATTTTTATGGATGGTGATGGTGCGATAATCATGTGCTTTGAGATGGGCCAGTTGGGCGCGAAAATTCTCCGTTGTGACGTCGTAAAGCTCGGCGCCTGTTTCACGCTCAGCGGGGATCACCGCGTCAGCGGCAATGATCCCATGGTACATGAGAACGGTTGGTTGAGTGATCATTGATATTTCTCCAGCATCTTATATTCAAAACTCTTGATATTATCCATCCCACTGACTTCAATCCGCCGCAATTCATACGGGGGCGTATCCGGGCTATTGATGCCTGGAATCACGCTCAATGCGCACGCAAAACCCATCTCACGGACGATTTGAATCGTATCCGCGTTATACTCGCCGTAGGGATAGCAAAACGTTGAAAGCATCTCCCCGCGAGGGAGATTACGGTTCAAGCAATCATGGCTTTCGGCGATTTCCCGCCTTTGGGCCTCACGACTAAGCACTGGAAGATGCGGATGCGACGCCGTATGGGCGCCGAAGGTGATTCTGTGCGAGCACATCTCCGCGATCTCTTCCCAATTGAGCATATCCCGCCCGGGAACCTGATCATAGCGGGT
>CAYIQK010000200.1:0-2519 GCA_964365515.1 uncultured Planctomycetales bacterium
CACGCCGCTTGAAAGACGCGGGGGTTCCGATCATCGGGACCAGCGTGGAATCCATTGAATCGGCTGAGGACCGCGAGAAGTTCGCGGCATTGATTGATCGTCTGGGGCTTGTTCAGCCGGCGAACGGTTCTGCCCGTTCGACCGAAGAAGCGGTCAAGATTGCCCGCGGCATCGGATATCCAGTCTTGGCAAGGCCCTCTTATGTGTTGGGCGGACGGGCGATGAAGATCATTTACGACGAGGGGTCGCTGTTGAATTTCATCGAGGAGGCGAAGGAAGTCTCCCAGGGGCATCCGATCCTCATTGACAAATTCATCGATGATGCCATTGAGCTGGACGTCGACGCGCTTTGCGACGGCACGCAGACCTTTGTGGCCGGCATTATGGAACATATCGAAAATGCCGGGATTCATTCCGGCGATTCAGCATGTGTCTTGCCTCCCCACACTTTGAGCGAATCGATGATCGAGCAGATCAAGAAGGACACCTGCCGCCTGGCTGAGGCCCTCAAAGTCGTGGGGCTGATCAATATCCAGTTTGCCATCAAGGGGCGGCGCGTTTATGTCCTGGAGGTCAATCCCAGGGCCTCACGGACCGTTCCTTTTGTCAGCAAGGCCACAGGCATCCCGCTCGCGAAGATTGCGGCCCAGATCATGGCCGGCGAGAGTCTGGAGAAATTCAACCTTTCTTATAAACAGATGGAACGGCTGAAACATGTCTGCGTCAAGGAATCTGTTTTGCCTTTTTCGAGGTTTTCCGGCGTGGACATCGTCCTGGGTCCGGAGATGAAATCCACCGGTGAGGTGATGGGCATCGGCGCCACGGTCGCGGAGGCCTTTGCCAAATCGCAGATCAGCGCCAATCAGAGCCTTCCCAAAGAAGGAAAGATTTTCTTGAGCGTCCGGGATGAAGACAAGCGGGAGATTGTCTCCATCGCGAAGCGTTTGGAAAAGATGAATTTTTCCTTTGTCTCCACGCATGGCACGGCCAGGGTCCTGCGGGCCCACGGGATCGATGTTCAGGAGGTCGGACGCTATGATCAGGGCCAGGGCGATTCCTTCAATCTGATGACATTGATCAAATGCAAT
Organism: uncultured Planctomycetales bacterium; assembly: GCA_964365515.1. GTDB lineage: Bacteria > Omnitrophota > Gorgyraeia > Zapsychrales > Zapsychraceae > CAYIQK01. The sequence goes on from CAYIQK010000200.1 coordinate 1,089, forward strand.
GAAATCGCCTTGGTCGTCAACACGCCTTCCGGCGAAGACAGCCAATACGATATGCGCTCCATCCGTGCGGCGGCGATTTTGCACAATGTCCCCTGCATCACAACCCTGCAGGGGGCGCGCGAAGCTGTCAACGGCATTGAGGCTTGTCAAACCAAGAGTTTTTCGGTACAGTCGTTACAAGAATATTATAGTGCGGGGAGGAATATCTCATGTGTGGTATCATAGGGGTCGCTGATCATCAGGACGCGGCGAAGATCGCCTTCTTAGGGCTGTACGCCCTGCAGCACAGGGGAGAAGAGGCCGCCGGAATTTCTTCCTACGATGGGCGCGAGGTGCATATCATCAAGAATCTTGGGTTGGTCGCGGATGCCTTTGACGAGCGTTCGATGAGCGAATTGAAAGGAAAGACAGCCATCGGCCACTGCCGTTATTCAACGACGGGTTCGAGCAATCTCAAGAATATCCAGCCGTTTCTGGCCACACACCGCAACAGGGCCATCGCCATTTCCCACAACGGCAATCTCACCAATACTGAGACGCTGTATCAAAAACTCGAGGAAGAGGGGTCGATTTTTCAGACCTCCATGGACTCGGAGATCATCGTACATCTTTTGGCGCGCGCCAGAAACGGCGACATGAAAAAGTGGTTCATCGAGGTCCTGTCGCAATTGAAGGGCGCGTTTTCTTTGGTCTTTCTCATTGAGGATACGCTTGTCGGCGCGCGGGATCCTCAAGGATTCAGGCCGTTGTGTCTGGGCAAATTCGAAGACAGTTATATCCTGGCGAGCGAGAGCTGTGCTTTGGATTTGATCCGGGCGGAATTTATCCGTGAGATCGAACCCGGCGAGATTGTGTTCATTCACGGCAAGACCATCGAGTCGGTTTTTTTGCCGGACAGTTCTAATGCCCGTCGCGCCCAGTGCATTTTTGAACATGTCTATTTCGCGCGCCCGGACAGCAACATCTTTCACAACAATGTCTACGAGATGCGCAAACGCCTCGGCGCGCAGTTGGCCAAGGAGCACCCCGCCCAAGCGGATTTCGTTATGCCGATTCCCGATTCCGGCAGTTACGCCGCCCTGGGATTCGCCCAGGAATTGAAGCTTCCCCTGGAGATGGGGATCATCCGCAATCATTATATCGGGCGGACGTTCATTCAACCGACCCAGTTTTTGAGGGATTTCCGCGTGCGCGTGAAGCTGAATCCCATCCGAAGCGTCTTGAACGGCAAGAGGATCATCGTCGTGGAAGACTCCATCGTGCGCGGCACAACGGCCCGAAGCCGTGTCGAGGAACTGCGCAGGGTCGGTGCCAAAGAAATTCATTTGCGCATCAGCTGCCCGCCGATCCAATGGCCGTGCTTTTACGGGATTGATTTTCCGGACAAAGACGAATTGATCGCCGCGAATCAGACGGTTCAGGAGATCGCCA
>CAYIQK010000201.1:0-2506 GCA_964365515.1 uncultured Planctomycetales bacterium
AGTGGGAGTCAATGTCCCGTCCTTGTCGGCGACCACCAGAATTGATGAGAAGGGACCGAAATAATTCTTCAGCCGGCCGTCACGCAACATGCTGATCAGCTCAGGCTGACCAGGCTGTGAGTGGAATGACCCTTTACCGTCTTCCACCGGGCTGGAGGAAACAGCGCCGGCTGAATTCGACCGACGTCGGTCGAATTCAGATGAGGCCCGCCCTTGGCGAGGCTCGCCCAGAGACAGAGCTTCCCTTACATAGCCTTCTGACCACTGTTCAGCAGACACACTCATGGAACCCAATGTTGTCAAAATTAATTTTTCAACAGGAATTGTTCCGGCGGCAGGCGGGTCGCGGAAGCTCAGCTTGTACCCGCGCCGGTTTTCGGCGAGGAGATAATTTCCGCCGTACCCAAGATAGACGGCGACAGCCCGCCGGACAGCGGATGCGTCATGATGAGCTGGATTATCGATGGCAGGCCAGAGACCAGACCATTGACCATTGACCATTGACCATAAACTGATAACGGGATCGCGGCGGGAACCTGCGGCAACGCCGCCGGGACTTCTGGAACGTTCGTCGCGGCATGAGCGGATTGGAGGCTGAACTTCTGGCTGTTAACTACCATCTGACCGGCCAGATCGGCAAGCGCCTTCACGTCTTTGACCGAGATAACAACCCTGTTGTCTGTACCCTGCTGATTCTTCTTGGCCAGATAAGCCATCCACACCGGATCGTTGCGGTTAATGACCGGCGAAGAGGATGTCTGAACAACCGCGCCGACGGGAGAATTCGTTATTTCGTCTTTCGTCTTTCGTCTTTCGTCCTTCATTTGCTGTACCCTGTCCCCTGCACTCATCGCTTCCTCGAGGCTCGCGACAACCACAGATCTCTTCTTGCGCTTGGGTTGCGTCTTTACCCAGGCCCAATAATCAAACAGTGAATCTGTCACGGCGCGGGCATGGGCGCTTAAATAGGCCTGGATATCGGTCAAGGCGAGCTTGATCCGGGTGATGACGCCGGAGACTTTCGGAGAGGCGAGTAATATATAGATAGCGGAAGGGACAATCACCGGTTCCCAAACATTCGGCGCGTTGGTCTTGCGGGCGAGGTCTCCCTGAAACACCACGTTGACACCGTTATAAACCGATGATATACTTGAAATCAAAGAGGTGAGAAATATGATCAAGGATGATAAGAAATGGCTGCGATCCCACTTTGAGGAAATCGTAGATAAGTACGCCGGCAAATATGTGCTTGTCATCAACCATGAAGTGTATCCCGTCAACGAAGATAATATCGTCGAAGTAGAAAAAGGGTTGCGCAAGAAATACGAGAGATCTCCCATTGGCCTGCCTGTTCCCCGACCAGAGGAATTTACCCACGTCTTAATATGGCAAAACCCATTGAGCTCCCCTACAAGATGTATAAGGGCAAGGCTTACCCTATCATCGATATAGAAATGCAAAATACCGGGGACGGGCTCTGGATCCCCATGGAAGTCTATGTGGATTCGGGGGCGAGTTTTTCTATCTTCACCGTCAGGGACGCCTTGAGAGTCGGCATTAATTACGAATCCGGGAAGAAAGTATTCTCTACCGTTGGCGATGGCAGTGTTATCCCGGTATATCTTCATGAACTTAACATAAAAATCGGTGATGCCGCCGTCAAAGAAGTTGTGGGATTTTCTCCCCGGCTGGGGATAGGGTTTAATCTCCTTGGGCGGAATATCTTTGACCACTTCCTCGTTACCTTTAACAATCCCGCCAAAACCATCTCTTTTATGCCCGTTAAAAAATAAACCGGAAGAAGTAGAATAATGGGAGTGTATATCTTGCTCGGCGGTTTTCTTATTTTCGCGCTTATCATCGGCGCGATCGTGATCCGTGGATCCCCACGAGCTTACGCCCGTGGCGTCTGATCTTTCGGGATCAAGACAGGGCCCCGCCATCACCACAGGGCTTGACCCGCGCAATCCTGCAACGTTCCCTTCCCTGCCGACCTCCCTCGCTGTACCGGCCCGCGCCAGGACGCCCAAACTGCCAAACCGCGCCGGCGGCATGACCGTCTGCGCTGAATTCATCAAAGCTCCCCGCGATACTTGACTTTCCCTTAAAGATATAGTAGCTTTATCGTGAATGCGATACAAAACGAAACGGACAGCTCTGGGGAAAATGTTCATTGATGTGGCCAAATAGTTACTGACCATTATTGCCATAGGCGCATTAGTGGCAGAGAAGATTAATCCACGGATGATACTAACGGGTCTTGTAGGTTCTTTTATCTTCGGAATGTTGGGCTTCTGGACAATCCCGTTGGATGCGGACAAGGAGGGAAAATGAGTAATTTCGAAATTGCGGTTATTGGAATGGGTGTCGTTATCATTGCGTTGTTTATTCTCGCCAAACTCTCCGAGTATATATCTTCCCAGCACCACAAGCACGTTTAACACGCCGTTTGGCGCGTTGGTCTTGCGGGCGAAATCTTCCTGAATACCGGCCTGCGCCAAGACGC
>CAYIQK010000202.1:0-2496 GCA_964365515.1 uncultured Planctomycetales bacterium
GCCGTTGGTTGCGGAAGGACAGGGGCCGGGGCCCGGGGTACAGGATCCAGGATTTACGAGCGACGAGGGACGAGCGACGAGGGACAAAGACGCCTCCTCGCCGGTAGCGGCGAAAGATACCATTTTCAGAACCCGCAGGAGCGGCATTCTCATGCATATTACTTCACTTCCCTCGGCTTACGGCAACGGTGATTTAGGCCCCCAGGCCTATCAATTCGTCGATTTTCTTACCGAAAGCGGCCAGACCATCTGGCAGCACCTGCCGATCGGCCCAACCAATCCGGGCGATAATTCGCCTTACAACAGTCCATCGCCCAATGCTGGCAATAAACTCCTCATTAGTCCGGAATTATTAGTTCAAGACGGCTTGCTTGCCCGGCCAGATCTGGAAGCGGCGCCAAAATTCTTAGGCGGAAGAATCGCAGACGCGGAAGCCCGTGCGTACAAGGAAAAAATTTTAGAAAAGGCATACCGGCATTTTAAGGAAAAGGCTGAGTGGCACAATGAATTTGATGCTTTTGTCCGCGACAATGCGTATTGGCTGGAGGAGTATGCCGTAATGGAAGTCTTAAAGAAAGAAAATGCCGGCCGGCCGTGGTTCCAATGGGAAGAGGAGGCCTATAAATTTCATAAGGAAGATGGATTAAAAGAGTTTACTGCCCGTCATCAGGATGCCGTCAATCAGATCCGGTTTGAGCAGTTTATGTTTGATAAACAATGGCGCCCGTTCAAAGCGTACGCCAACGCGAAAGGCGTCAAACTTTTCGGCGATATGCCAATTTATGTGTCCAGAGAAAGTGAGGCTGTCTGGGCCAACCGGCATTTGTTTAAACTGGACGCTCAACTGGAGCCGACCGGCGTCTCCGGCGTCCCTCCGGATTATTTCAGCCCGACCGGCCAACTGTGGAACCATCCCGTTTATCGGTGGGAGGCCCATCAACGGGAGGGATTTCAATGGTGGAAAAACCGCCTGCGCCGTCAATTGGATTTATATGACTACATCCGCGTCGACCATTTTCGCGGGCTGGTGCAGTATTGGGAAGTGCCGGCCGGCGCGAAAACAGCGATGGCCGAGGAGGGGGCGACTTGGAAGGACGTCCCGACAAACGCCTTGTTTGACGCTCTTCAGCAAGAGTTTGGAAAACTGCCGATTGTCGCCGAAGATTTGGGAGAAATCACGCCGGACGTGATTGCGGCGAGGGACAAATACGGCCTGCCGGGATTACGCATCCTGCATTTCGCCTTCGGGGATAAAGGCGATGAGTGGAGAAAAAATCCTTTCCTGCCCCATAATTACGCGGTCAATACCGTCGCGTATACGGGAACGCACGACAACAACACGACAGACGGATGGTGGAAGGAAGATGCCGACGAATCGGTAAAAATGAGGCTGGAGGAATATTCCAGCGCTCAAGGAAGCGAATTCGATAAAGACGATATCGATTGGACGCTGATAAAGATGACTATGAATTCGGTCGCGGCGGCGGCGATTTTTCCAATTCAGGATGTCCTGGGTTTGGGGTCGGAGCACCGGATGAACCGTCCCGGGGAAGCCGCGGGACATTGGCGCTGGCAGATGACCACAGAACAGTTTGAAAAATTGGCAGATGAGGGCGTCAGGCTGCGCAAACTGACGGAATCGAGCGGCAGGGTGCCCGCCTCCTCACCGGTGATAACGGCTATCGGTGCTGCGGGAGGGGGTGGCCGCAAAGAGAGTCTCATGATGTTCGTGAAAAACGAGTTAAAAGAAGACGCGAATTATTTTTTTGTAGGGGATTTGGTAATTGCTTTGACAGAAATATTAATTGAGAGAAAGCATGATGCGCCGGAGTCGCTTGAGAAACTGCTATCTGCGATAAATTTTATTACGGCTAAATATGGTGACGGGATTCTCTTCGTTTCAGAAGACATGAAAGACGCGATGAGAGACAGTGAGTTCAATCGTGAATATGGCCGCGCATATGTAGAAACTGTTAGGCATTTGTTCCAAAAACTGATTGATGACAGTCTCGAGGATCCTCCAGAGGACTTAAGACTGTTTACAGAAATTGTGGGAAACTATCTTGACCCAAGCGGATTCGCCTCCTCGCCGGTGGGAAATTATTATGAGGTCCTCGGGGTCGCGCGCGATGCTGCTCCGGAGGAGATCAAGACGGCTTACAGGGAATTGGCAAAAAAATTGCATCCGGATATTAATATGCAAATTCATCCGCAGATGAGAAAAAGCCTTGAGGAGCAGTTTAAGGAAATTAATCTCGCCTATGAGATATTGTCCGATCTCGAAAAACGCGGGGATTACGATTTTATCCTAAATGATGGCACGGATAATTCGAATTTTACCGGACAGCAGGGTACAACTTTTGACTTTGCTTCTCGGCCTTCAAACGACTTGCGAGGAAAGGACAGGTCTGAACGGGCTAGACGTGTCGAAAGGATGCGCCAGCCGGAATATATTCCGATTCTTGTAGATGCGCTCAATAACGACACGGACATAAT
>CAYIQK010000203.1:0-1166 GCA_964365515.1 uncultured Planctomycetales bacterium
AGAGATGGATTTGATCGTTCTGGGAACCATGGCGTTGGACAATATCAAAACGGCTTCAGGGCAGCGGCGAAACCTTTTGGGCGGTTCCGCGGCTCACTTTGCCATGAGCGCGCGGCTTTTTACCAAGGTACATCTGGTGAGCGTCATCGGCCGGGATTTTCCGCGCGAGCACCTGCGATTGCTCAAAAGAAAAGGAGTTGATCTCAGCTCAGTGGTGGAGGAGGAAGGAAAGACATTTCAATGGAACGGAGAATATCGCGCGAGCGATTACAATACGGCCGTCACCCTGGCGACGGAGCTGGGGGTGCTGGCGAATTATTCGCCGAGGATCGCCCGCGGACAAAAGGGGATTCCTCATGTTTTTTTAGCCAATTTTGATCCGCAGATCCAGATGAAATTTTTGAAATTGATGGATAAGCCGAAGTTTGTCGGCTTGGACAGCATGAATCTGTGGATCAACAACATGCGCGGTTCGGTTGTCCGTCTGATGAAAGAAGTTGATTTGTTTGTGGCCAATGACGCCGAGGCCCGCGCCTTGTCGGGGGAAAACAATCTCATCAAGGCCGCCAAGGTCTTGACTAAGATGGGACCTCAATGGGTTGTCATCAAAAAAGGCGAGCACGGAGTTTTGTTTCATTGTGACCGTTTCATGTTTTCGTTTCCGTCTTATCCTGTCGAGAATGTGATCGACCCGACCGGAGCCGGAGACACCTTCGCCGGCGGGCTCATGGGTTATTTGAGCCGAGCCGCCCCATTGGGGCGGCCTGTCAAAATCAATGAACGGGAATTGAAAAGGGCTGTCCTCTATGCCGCCGCGATTGCCTCTTTCAACGTCGAGGGCTTCGGCACGGATCAGACGGCGAATCTCACTTTAGTGAAAGTCCATAGGCGCATGAAGCATTTCAAAGAGTTCATCAGTCTATGATGGAGAGCGTGATCCATTACGTGGGGCTTGTCGCGGCGGTTGTTTTGCCGCTGTTCAACATCCCGTTGATTCTCAAAATCATCCAGAGAAAATCATCGCGGGATATCAGTCTGTGCTGGGCCTTAGGGGTGTGGGTATGTATTCTCCTGATGATGCCTTCGGCTATCCGGTCCTCAGACGTAACCTGGCGGACTTTCAGTTACGTGAATATCGTGTTGTTCACCTGTGTCGTGGTCGTGAC
>CAYIQK010000203.1:1266-2478 GCA_964365515.1 uncultured Planctomycetales bacterium
CATGAACCGGGCCTGTTCCGGTACGATTCATGGGGCGGACTGCATCATCTATCTGGTGGATGTCAGCCGCAGAATCGGCGAGGAGGAAGAAAGCCTCGCCGCCAAACTGAAATCGGTGCAGGCCCCCATCATCATGGGGCTCAACAAAATCGACATCAAAAAGGATTTGATTCCCGAATATATTTCTTTCTGGGAAAAGGCGAATGGGAAATCTATTTCTGAAATGGAGTCCTTCACACTTCTGCCTTTGTCCGGACGGGAAGGCACAAATGTCCCCAAACTCATTGATATCGTCTTTGAGTGTCTCCCCACCGGGCCAGCCCTTTACCCGCCGGACATCATCTCTGATGTTCCTCAAAGGATGGCCATCGCCGATATCATCCGCGAGAAACTCTTCGATCTGATGCACAAAGAGATCCCGCATTCTTTGGGTGTGGCGATCGAAGAGATGAATCCCAGAAAGGATAAGCTCATCCATATCAAGGCTCTCATCTTGGTTGAGCGCGAGTCGCAGAAAGAGATCGTGATCGGCAAAAATGGACGGGTCCTCAAGGAAGCCGGCACTCTCGCCAGGAAAGAGTTGGAGGAGCTTCTTGAGACGAAGGTTTTCTTAGAGCTCTACGTCAAGGTCCAGAAGAAATGGCGGGATGATCATTCTTCTCTGCAAGAGCTTGGTTATGGCGGCGTATAGTTTCGCCTCTGCGCGTATTCCCAACGTCCAATGATGATTTGCCAAGGATATTTATGAAGGCCGTTTCTGTTCAACAGATCCAGGAATTGGACCGCATGGCCATTGAAGATTACGGCATTCCTTCAATCGTTTTGATGGAAAATGCGGGTAGACAAGTTGCCTTGGAAGTTATTCGACAGTTAAAGAAAATTAAAAAACCTTCTGTCTGTGTCGTTTGCGGTCTGGGCAATAACGCCGGGGATGGTTTTGTGGCCGCCCGGCATCTCATCAACCGCGGAATCAAGACAAGGGTGTTTCTCGCCGGCAAAGAAAAGCTCCTCAAAGACGACGCGGCCGTCAATGATCAGATTCTCAAAAAACTGAAGTGCCCGATCAGAGAATTTCAGCGTTTTGATCGGAGTATGATTTCCCTGATCGCCGCGGCGAATGTGGTCGTCGATGCCGTCTTCGGCGTGGGACTTAACCGCGAGGTGAGGGGTCTTTCCCGGGCCGTGATTGAGGCCATCAATCAAAAAGCCAAA
>CAYIQK010000204.1:0-2458 GCA_964365515.1 uncultured Planctomycetales bacterium
GGATCTTGTGGCGGCGGATTTGCCGGAAATAGACATCCCGGATCTGCAGGCAACGGCCAGAGGAGGGAAAGACTCCTCTGGTGCCTCCTCGCCTTTTGCCGTAATCGGGATTGGGGAATGGCAAAGGACTTCGTCGCCCCGCCAGGGGCGGAGCTCCTCGCCGGCGTATTGGGAGGGGGGGTATGTCAATATATCGGCAAAATGGCGGTCATGGGTAAGGATGATTCTTTTTGATTCTCTCGCTGTCCTGGCAATCGTTGCGTCGTCTGTGCCGGAGGGGAGGATGAGCAGGTCGTATCTCTCTCCCCCGAGAAAATCCGTTACTTCGCGACGGACATTTTCATCAATGATTAAGCGCATATTAGACGGTTTGAGAGAAGGGGATAAATTCCCCGTTTCTGATGACTTCGCTGGCGTAATGGAGGGCCGCTTGAATGTGTTCTTTGGTAAGCTGGGGGTAGGCGTTCTTGACTATGTTTTCAGGGGTTTCTCCCGCCTCAAGCATCTCAAGGATAAGATAGACCATGACGCGCGTGGTTTTTCCGTTTATCTTAAAACAAATCTCGCCGTGGCATACCGCGGGATCAGATCCGATGTAATCCTGCCATTTCATATTCATCTCCTTAAGAATGTTTCAACTATAACATCTTCCCTCCCCCCTGTCAACGTGGGATCTGTGGGATTCGATGGGCGGGAGGGAAATGGCGCCATGCACGCGCCGTTGCTGGCGCCGGAGCCGTGGGCTGACAACCCCGCCTCCTCGCCGCTCTTGGATCGCGTCACGATGACGATGGAGACAGGAGGCCGCCGGATGAGTTTATATGATGTCGTGAAGAAACTGGAGACCTTGTTGGCGCTTCCCGAGATGAGGCGTTTCGCCATAGATAAACAAAATAAGTATTCCGCCATGGGCAAGAAGCTCCCTGAGCTTAAAAAACTGCAGGCGGATTTGTCCGGAAGGTATCCTGACAAATCCTACGCCGTAGATATTGAATTATTGATTGATGTGTTGAGATTGCCTGTTCAGGATGCCGTGTTTGTGCTTTTGGAAAGCGAGTGGCATTTTGCCAAGCATATTACCAATCTGGCCGGTATCTCCCAGGACGATCCGAAAGAATGGACTACGCAGGTGCGTTCTCAAACCTTCGGCCTGATTCTTGGTAAGGACAAATTTCTGGCACAGGCGTGGCGCGATGCCGCGGAGAGAGCGGTAACGTCCCAGGAGAGAATCTGGTGGCTCAGGCGGGTCAGGGCCATTGAGCCTTTGGGCGGCAACCCAGCCTCCTCGCCGGTGCATGTGGGTGCGGATGTCTCCGCGCGGATCAACCGCCGGGTGTTTTTAAAATGGGCGGGGGCAACCGTCGCGCTGGGATTATTCTCGCCGCGGCAACTCTTGGCGCTTGGTCTTTCCAGGAAAGAACAGGAGGAAATTATAAGGGAGTTCCTTACCTTGGCGCGCGGACATTTTATATCCGAGACCGCCCATGTCTGGAATCTTGAGAAAGAGATGGTGGCCGCTTTCGTGCTTGAGGAGTGGCACAACACCCGGACAAAGGAAGGGATTCTGCGCGGCTTATTGAAGAGAGTCACGACGTTCCTGACCGCCGAGGGGTTGTATCAGGGCACCATCGGCATCGCCCGGATCCAGCCCCATATCCTTCTGACCGATGTTCCATTCTGGGAAGCCGTGGAGGGATACGGAGAGAAGACAGCGGGATCGTTGTCTGAGAGAGAGAAAGGGACATGGGTGTCCTTCCGCGGGATTTTGAAAGAGATAAAAGAGATATCGCCCGAATTTAGAAAAGGATACCTGCACGCAGAAAACAACAGGCGCATGCTCACGCGGCTTCTGGAGGTTGAGGCCTTCAATATTTTTGGCGCCGGTTTTATTATCAGGCAAAAGGCAGACTTGATCAGGAGAGGAGAATTGAAGAAAGGGGGAAACTTCAGGATGCTCGCCGGGCACTCGAAGGATTGGCCTGAAGGCTTCCGTATAAAAGTCGCTGACGCTTATACCGGGGCAAGAGTTTCCCGTCGGGGCAAGGACAAAATTGCGTGGTATGAAACTATGAAAGCGGCATGGGCTAAACAGCGGGAATCCGGGGCATGGGGCATTAGTTTGGTTAACGTCCCGCCGTCATCCGGCCAGGTAAAGTCAGGGGACCGGCGTTCCTCCTCGCCCCTCGACTCGCTTCGCTTGCGAGGGACCTCGTCGTTTCGTTTAAATCGGGGCTCCTCGCCGGTTAAGAGAGACGCAAATGAGGGACGGGGGAAGAGGGAAGATGGAAAAGAAAAAAGAGAACAGAGAATGGGGTTGTCTGCTTTGGCTGCTTCCGTATTTTTCCGCTCGTCAAAAATTCACAATCTTTGGCTGGCGCTGCGGCTGCGGCGTATCTCTTCAAAGAAGCTGGAGACCGTCCTGAAATTCTACGACCCCTTCACGAAAGAGCACGCCATG
>CAYIQK010000205.1:0-2427 GCA_964365515.1 uncultured Planctomycetales bacterium
GTACGGGGCGTTCAGGGCGGTCTAAAGTTGCATGGCAATCGCCGGCAGAGAAGGAGGATATGTGATACGAATCAATACCAAAATCGTGAATAAAGAAAGGGATGGCAGGGGCTTAAAACCAGTCATCTATCAATTCAAGGTCACCCTCTCGCGCGTCAGCCCCGAATATCGGGCGTTTAGCCGGGAGCTCATGGGCCTGTGCGTTGACATTAATCCGATGAAACCGGAGTCTTTATGAAATTGAACACTGTTTTTCCCGACGACTACGCCTTATTTCTAACCGATCTCAAAAAACGCATTCGTAGCGCTCGGCTTTCCGCCGGTCGGGTGGTAAACCGGGAAATGATCTTATTGTATTGGGACATCGGTCGGTCTATCGTCGAAAAGCAGACGCGCCGCGGCTGGGGCGAGTCGGTAGTGGTGACACTGTCCAGGGACTTGCGAGCTGAATTTCCGTGGACGACAGGTTTTTCCGTGCAGAATCTCTGGAGAATGCGGCAGTTTTTTTTGGAGCATACGTCTCCCGCCTTTCTCTCACAGGCTGTGAGAGTTTTGCCCCACTCCAAAGGAGTTTTGGGACAGAAGGAGGTTCTCTCACAGGCTGTGAGAGAGTTGGTTTCCGCCGTACCCTGGGGGCACTTCGTCAATGTCCTGAATCGGATCACAGACCCCGCCGCCCGTCTGTACTATCTCCATGCCACGGCGCAGTTCGGCTGGAGCCGGAACGTCCTTCTCAACCAGATGAAGGCAAAGGCTTATGAGCGGTCGTGCAAGGAAGACAAGATACATAACTTTCCGCTCGCCTTGCCGGAGGCCTTGGCCGAACAGGCGGAGGAGGCTTTAAAAAGCAGTTACAATCTCGAATTTTTGGGCATCAGCCGAATCGCGCGGGAACAGGAGCTGGAAGGACGGCTCATTGAACGTCTAAAAGATTTTATTCTGGAACTCGGCTACGGCTTCTGCTTTATCGGACGCCAGCATCGGCTTGTGCTGGGAAAGAAGGAATATTTTATTGACTTGTTGTTTTATCATCGTTTTCTCAAGGCGTTGGTGGCGGTGGAACTGAAGATCGGTTCCTTTGAGCCGGAATACGCCGGCAAAATGGACTTCTATTTAAATCTGTTGAATGAAAAGGAACGCGGCTCCGATGATAATCCTTCCATCGGCATCATTCTCTGCGCTGAGAAGGACAACCTGGAGGTGGAGTTCGCGCTCAAATCAAAGACCAACCCGATTGGCGTGGCGGAATACCAATTGCAACCGCATCTTCCGGCGGAACTCAAGGGTAAGCTGCCGACACCGAAACAACTGACAGAGATCGTTCGTTCGGTTTTACCGGAGGATCCCCGGATGAAAACAAAAAGAATTCAACAGAAGGAGGATATGTGATACAAATCAATACCAAAATCGCGAATAAAGAGAGGTGCTCCGCGCCTTCCCAAGAAGAAGGGGAAAAAGGTTTTGTAATGATACGGAAAGGAGGGATGGGATCTTATGAAACAATCGCAATCACTTGTTCTTTTTCATCAGAACACCGTTCGCCGTCATTGGGACGAGGGTAAGGAACTCTGGTATTTTTCTGTTGTGGATGTTGTGTCTATTTTATCGGAAAGTGCCGATGGGCGGAATTATTGGAAAGTGCTCAAGCATCGCCTCAAGGATGAGGGAAGTGAGGTGGTTACAAAATGTAACCAACTGAAAATGCAGGCCGCCGATGGCAAATTTTATCTCACAGATGCTGCTGATACCGAAACACTTCTGCGCCTCATACAGTCTATCCCTTCTCCTAAAGCTGAACCATTCAAGTTGTGGCTCGCGCGAGTAGGTTATGAGCGGATTGAAGAAACCGCGGACCCTGATCTCGCGATGGAGCGGGCGATGAAAACCTGCGAGACAACATGACCAACCTTGAGCTGGTTTTAAATATGCTTGCCGAGGTCTCCACGACCGAGATCTCCAAAAAGAAACAGCCGAAAGGTTTACCGGCCAATAAACAGATCGCGCGTCAGGGCGGCGCGGCGGCGGGTAAAGCGCGGGCCGAGATCGAGAAACAAACCGGTGAAAGCGTCATCACCGGCGCGCATGCCCGCGCGCTTCCGGCTGAGAAAACCAAAAGAGCGTTCTCCCAAAAGAGAGGGAAGGAGAACCCGGCATGAGTTCAAAAAAAGTCATCTATCAATTCAAGGTCACCCTCTCGCACGTCCGTCCGGCGGGTGGAGATGCCGGCGGACATCACGCTGTACCGGCTGGCGGCGACCTTGATAACGGTGATGGGCTGGAGCGGAGGACATCTGCATCAGTTCAGAATCGACGGTGAGTATTACGGGTTGTCCGATATGGAATTCGCGGATGATTTCGAAATGATCGATGAACGGGAAACGCGGTTGCGGGATATCGTGGAGAAACAGGAGATCAAGCGGTTCATTT
>CAYIQK010000206.1:0-2420 GCA_964365515.1 uncultured Planctomycetales bacterium
TGAAAGAGGGAAAGGGTTCTCCTATTCCTTTGTGGCAATTGATACAAGCGGCGGAAATCAGCTTTGAGGTCGAACGGCAGATAACGGAGGAGTCTTGAGTCTCGTCTGAAATTATGTGCGGCATAGTCGGGGCATTGTCATTTCGAAACAGCGGCTTCGGTATTCAGGAGTCGTATATCACGCGTATGCGTGATACGATGGCTCACCGCGGTCCGGATGGGGCGGGGGTGTGGATTTCTTTCGATAAACGTTTAGGGCTTGGGCACCGGCGGCTGTCCATCATTGACCTTTCTAATACGGCCTCACAGCCGATGTCCAACGAGGACGGCTCGTTATGGGTGGTTTTCAACGGCGAGATTTACAACCACGCAGAGATTCGCAAAGAACTGGAGACCGCAGGGGGGCACCGCTGGAAGACGGATCACTCGGATACAGAGGTCATTCTGCATGCTTTTGAAGAATGGGGGATCGAGTGCCTGCATAAATTCCGCGGGATGTTCGCTATTGGTTTATGGGATAGTAGAAAAAGGGAATTATGGCTTATCCGCGACCGTATAGGCATTAAACCTTTGTACTACAGCGTCCATCATGGCCGTATCGTTTTCGCGTCGGAGATTAAGGCTTTGTTGCAGGACCCGGATCAGAAGCGGGAGGTTCACGAAGAGGCCTTCTATCATTACCTCTCTTTTTTGACCACCCCTGCCCCGCAGACCCTCTTCGATGGCATCAAAAAACTTCCCGGAGGGCCATGGCTTAAGGTAAGCGAAGACGGGCAGATCCAAGAGCAGCGCTATTGGGATGTGTGGGATTATACGGCACCTTTGACGGATCTTTCGGAAGATGAGATTTCCGGCCGGCTTCTTGCTGAACTGCGCACAGCGGTCAGACTCCGCAAGGTCAGTGACGTGCCTGTGGGTATTTTTCTCTCCGGAGGGGTCGATTCCAGCACCAACGCCGCGCTTTTCTCCGAGGGCGAGGACGCTCCTGTCAGGACGTTTTCCATAGGATACGCCGGTGAATACAAGAGTTATCAAAACGAGTTTCATTTCGCCCGCAGGATGGCGGAGCTTGTCAAAGCCGATCATCACGAGCGGCTTCTCACTGTGGACGACCTTATAGATTTTCTTCCCCAAATGGTTCATCTGCAGGATGAGCCCATTGCCGACCCTGTATGTGTGCCGGTTTATTATGTCTCAAAGCTGGCGAGGGACAACGGCGTGATCGTCTGCCAGGTGGGAGAGGGGGCGGATGAGTTGTTTTGGGGTTATCCGGCATGGAAAACGATGCTGAAATTACAGCGGTTGAACGACTGGCCTCTGCCGCGTTTGCTCAAGAAAGCGGGGCTTTTAGGCCTGCGGATGCTGGGGAAAGAACAGGCGCTTCCTTATGAATGGCTCAGACGCGGCTGTGAAGATACGCCTGTTTTCTGGGGCGGAGCCGAGGCGTTTACCGAGGCGCAGAAAAAGCGGTTGATTTCACCGCGGTTGAGAAAGAAGTTCGCGCATTTGAGTTCGTGGGAGGCATTGAAACCCATTCATGATCGGTTTCAGGACAAGGCATGGGAAAAATCACATTTGAATTGGATGACGTATCTTGACCTGAATATGCGCCTGCCGGAACTGCTTTTAATGAGAGTCGATAAAATGAGCATGGGGGTCAGCCTTGAGGCGCGGGTGCCGTTTCTTGATCATAAGTTTGTGGAGCTTGCCATGAGCATCCCGGAATCGGTGAAGACAAAAAACGGGACGCTTAAGTATATTCTTAAAAAAGCGGTGCGGGGGTTGATTCCGGATGAACTGATCGACCGGCCCAAGCAGGGGTTCGGAGTTCCTGTCTGTGAGTGGTTTTTCGACAAGCTCGGGGATATGGCCAAACGGGAACTTAATGACTTCTGCGACAGGACGGATTTCTTTGACCGCTCCGAAGTCATAAGGCTTATTGAGCAGGGCAGTGGGCCGCAGGCCTGGTATCTGTTGAATTTCGCGTTGTGGTGGAAGGAGTTTATAGAATAAATAGGAGATATTAAGCGATATGGACTGGGACAAACTGGAAGCACGGAAACAGTGGAACGCCAACCCTTGCGGCAGCGGTGAATATCTCGCTGGTTTAGAGTATGGATCACTTGAATTCTTCGATGAGGTGCGCCGAAGCCGCTACGAAGTAACTGACAGGTGGATGAAACGTACAATAGATTTTTCCATCGCCAGTGGAAAGAAACTTTTAGAAATAGGGCACGGGATGGGTAGTGACCTGCTTACCTTCTGTGAAAACGGGGCGGAAGTTTACGGAATTGACATTACCGAAGAGCACCATCGCCTGGCTGAGAGAAATTTTGAGCTTCACGGAAAAAGAGCGGTGCTTAAGTCATGCGACTCTTCCGCTATAGATTTCCCCTCAAACTACTTTGATTATGTCTACTC
>CAYIQK010000207.1:0-2395 GCA_964365515.1 uncultured Planctomycetales bacterium
GGGACAACGGGGCGGTGCGCGGCGGCCCACCGTTACATACTTGCTCATGTAAAAAAGCCTGCGCTGTGGGCCGTCCGCTCCACTGGGTTGTTAGGCGTGGAATCCCCGAACACCATACGGGCTACGCTGGCTACCGGGCATAGTAAACATAGCCATTTCTGATTATTTTATGGCTCAGGAGGCCAGACATTTGGGTATCGAGTTGACCCGTCAAGTCATAATGGTCAAGCACATTGATTATGTCGGTTGTTTGTATGACTGAATAAGACGGCTCTGATGTTGGGAACATCCAGAAAGTACCGTCTGATATCATTAACAGTTGATAGCCAGTAGACAGGAAGGATCGGGTGTGAGACAAATTTGTGGGTCAAAGTTGACTTTCCCTTTTTTTTGGCTAATAATCTTAATGTTATATAAACACTAAGATTAGGAGGAACGATGCCTGAAGATTTAAAAGGACTTGAAGCCCAACGAGATCGGCTCTACCAGAAGCTCTCCTCCCTTGGAGATTTTCGTTTGGGAACGATCTCCGCTACATTCGGCAAATGTGGCAAGAAGAAATGCACTTGCGCACAGAAAGACCATCCGGGGCATGGGCCACACTATCGTTGGACGGCGACGCGTCATGGCAAGACCGTTGCGCAACATCTCCGGTTAGGGCCGGATTTGGATCAGGCCCAGAAACAAGTGGAACAGGGTCGCTGTTTCTTGGATTGGTATGAAGAGTTTATCGAAACGAACGAGACGATATGTCGCTTGCGGCCTGTGCCGGAGATTGCGGACGACAAGGAGCTGGAGACGCTTAAAAAAAAATTGCGGAGGAGATTCTCTCCGAGGTGAAGAAAGAGATCGGCCTTCTCATCACGCGTGTTTTTGAGGACAAAAAGAGGAAGGGTCAGATGGACATGGAGGCGACCGAACTGTCTATTCGTGGTTCCATGCATCAGGTGGGAGGGATGTTGCTGGAGAAGATTGTGAATGCCGATTTAGGCGATCACCGTGGACCTCGGATTCCTTGTGGATCGGGGCATGAGGCGGTTTTTGTGGATTATCGGATCAAGCAGGTGACCACCGTTCTCTCCGAGGTTGCGATCAATCGGGCCTACTATCATTGCCATGCGTGCGGGGAGGGGCTTCTTCCAAAGGATCGTGATCTGGACATTGAGAACACGTTGTTTTCGCCTGGCGTTCGCCGGATGATGGCGCGTGTTGGGGCCAAAGAATCTTTTGATGACGGAAGAGCCGATTTGGCAGAACTGGCTGGAGTGAGGGTGACTGCCAAAGAAGTAGGACGTGTTTCCGAGGCGATGGGTGAGCAGGTCGAGGGGGTAGCCGATCGAGAGCGCCTTCAGGTGATGGGGGGTAAAATCATTCCATTCGCGCCACCCGTTCCGATTCTTTACATTGCCGTCGATGGGACGGGCGTTCCGGTTGTTCCTGCCGAGGTTATTGGGCGCAAAGGCAAACGGACAGAAATGGCCAAGACGCGGGAGGCCAAGCTGGGGGCTGTTTTCACGCAAACCACTGTTGACGACAAAGGACACGCGGTGCGTGATGATGCCTCCACAACTTATGTAGGAGCCATCGAGACCGCCGATGAATTTGGCCCAAGGATTTACGCCGAGGCGGTGAGGAGAGGGCTGAATCGGGCCGAAAAAGTTGTTCTCCTCGGAGATGGTGCGGTTTGGATTCGGGGAATTGCCGAAGAACATTTTCCAGATGCGATTCAGATCGTCGACCTGTTTCATGCCCTGGAATATCTTTGGGACGTCGGAAGGCTTGTGTACGGGCCGACGGGGGCGGCCGTTACACGGTGGTTCCAGAAGCAGAAGGATGAACTGAAAGAAGGCGACGTAAAAAAGGTTATTGCCGCGATGAAACGGCTGAAACCACACAACCTATCGGTTCGGGAGGAGATTGAAAGGACGCTGGGTTATTTTGAAACGAACATCAACCGAATGAAGTATGCCGAATGGATTGAGCAGGGTTTATTTGTAGGATCGGGAGTGATTGAGGCGGGCTGCAAGACGATTATAGGACAGAGGCTCAAGCAGTCTGGCATGAGATGGACGGTCAAGGGCGCCAATGCGATTATTGCTTTACGCTGTTGCCAGATCAGCGGCCGATGGGAAGAATTTTGGGAAAATCGGGCAACGGGGTAATCAATTTACCCACAAATTTGTCTCACACCCAGCCACGGGTGGCCAGCCACGGGTGGCCCAGCCACGGCGAATAACAGTTCCCGCAGCCGGCGTCCCGGTCGTTGGTCGCTGTGGGGAAACATGAATGTAATTGGAGACTGTAGTTTCTGTCAATTGGATGAAAGCACTTGGTCATTTATGTTACAATTTTAATATGGAAAAGACATATAGAACTCATTTGATGGTCTGCGCGG
>CAYIQK010000208.1:0-1800 GCA_964365515.1 uncultured Planctomycetales bacterium
GCTGGCGATGAAGGTGTCGGAGCTGCTGGGAGAGGTCGAGCGGTTGCGGCTGCGATCTTAAATCGAGAGGCGCGCCAGACTTTCGGGCAACGGTTCTCGGATTATTGGTCATGTTGCCTTTCCTGGCGGTCGTGGCGTTGCGGGTAAGAGCCAGACGTCGTGGGTAATTACTAAAAGAAAGTTTAATGCAGCATTGAACAGGCACGCATTTACTGGACAACACTGACTGACAAAAAAAGCGACCTTCCTACACGGGGGTCGCTTTTTTTATGTGTGCGCCCGGCATTTTTTTTGGGTGTGCGACATCTATGAAAAAGCTGGTCAAGGCAAAAGGTGTCCATTTGCCAAAAAAATAAATTTTTTGACCGCGCGTCCTGATGCACCGAATTTAGCAAAGGCGTTCGCATAGGCAGTTATCTTTTTTCTTGTCTCCGCATGATCCAGCTTCCCTCTTTCACAATCACAACTGAAGATTCACATCTTCATTCATCTATATGGCTCTTTTCGAGCATGATTATTTCGAGATGTAGATGCGGGCGGATCAACCATAAAAAGGATCTTTTCGATCAATGTCGCACATGGATCTCATCCCGCTCTCAAGAGGAGTGCCAGAACCAGGGAAGAAAAACTTTCCTGCCTTCCAGACAGCTTCGCTTAAGATTGAATCTTTTTCTTGGAAGAATCTTTTACATAATCGTCCTTATATTTTTCTCCATTCTTCCACAGGATTAAAGACAATGCTGCAATCCTGCGGCAAACCGCGTTATAAGCCGCGTGGGAAGAAATACCTTTGGACATCATTCGGTCGTACTCTTTTCGTAAAGCGGATTTCCCGCGCACGACCGTATGACCAGCCATCCGAAAAACGCCTTTCAATGTGCGATTCGAATGGGCCGTCCTTAATCCGTAACTTCGACCGCCGCTCTCCTGCTGATGCTTGACTAATCCACAATAAGAAAAAAACTTGTACTTGTTCTGAAACCGATCAGGACTCACGACGGCCGCCACAATTTTACAAGCATGAATCACGCCTATCCCCGGTATCGTTTTCAACAAACGAATCTCCGGAAATTTGCGAGATTGCTTTTGTAGCTCGCTCACGTATTCTTTACGGCGTTCTTCAAAAAATACAATCGTCTCATAAAGCCCTTTACCGACAAATCGCGCCGGCCGTTTTTGTAAATCCTTCAAAAAACTTTTCTCTTCATAAAAGTCTCCGCCAGTCCGGCGTACGCCTTGGCTACGAAACAACGCTTTATAACGATTCTTCAGTCGCACAAAATCTCGGATCAAATCATCGTAACCTCCAACCAAATCTCGAAATTCCTCCCGCTCATCACCGCTATGAAAAACGGGATTGACAAATCCGCCTCGCACTAACTGCGCCAGTTTTTTTGCATCCACTTTATCGTTCTTCGGCCCTTGGCTCATCAGGTGATTCATCACAGGATCACAAACCACCACGTGATCGACTTCCTTCTTCAGAATCGCATAGAGCCAGCGAGCCAAATTTGTTTCTTCAAAACACAGCGTCTTCTCGCCAGAAATTCCTCTTAAGTAGGATACCAACTTTGAACCGGTAGTCGCTGTCTCTTGCCCATCCAACGATTTACCATCGGCATCCAAAACGTGAAACGTGCAGCTTGATATGTGCGCGTCCAATCCAATATATTTCATACGCAACGTCCTTTCTTAGGTTTACCGGTCATCCGGCTTGATCCTAAGAGATCCCAAAAGGGCTGCTCTTCAAGAGCTTTCTGTCCTCCTAAGAAGGACGCTGCTTTTTCATTTAACCATAAA
>CAYIQK010000208.1:1810-2394 GCA_964365515.1 uncultured Planctomycetales bacterium
GTGGGTAAATGTTGTGATTGAAAGATTTCGATTTAGATTTATTCTACATTGACGTGGCGGCACTCCCCTCTCACCACGTAGTGGGGAGAGGGTTAGGGAGAGGGGTCTGATGAATCAAGCAAGACAAAAGTGGTTGTTGCAACGAGCCAAAGAACTTCGACGCAATCAGACCCCGCAAGAGACCGATCTATGGGGCATTATACGCGCTAAACGATTCGAAGGGCTGAAGTTTTACAGACAATACGTTGTTGGTTCCTACATCGTGGATTTTTGTTGCCCTGAAAAAATGTTGGTTGTTGAACTTGATGGTAGCGGACACGCCGAGAGAGAAAACAAGGATCAGCAACGCGACAAGGATTTGCAGCAGCTTGGCTATAGAGTCATCCATGTGTGGAATAGTGACTGGAACACTAACCGAAATGGCGTTTTGGAAATCATCGTGGAAGCCGCGAAGACCCCTCTCCCTTGCCCTCTCCCCGAAACGGGGCGAGGGGAGGATTCAGCGAAAAAAATCTGAATGTTTTTCAAACAACAAGAAAAATGATTTTACCCAATCGTATCAAGGTGAAGCTAAAATCTACCAA
>CAYIQK010000209.1:0-2361 GCA_964365515.1 uncultured Planctomycetales bacterium
ATACTGTACAGCCGGTCTCGTCCGACGGATGGACTTCCAGAATATCTCCGGGATGGCTGCGAAGAGGCTGGGGGGCATCTGCCATGCGCGGGTCCTCGATTCCCACATGACAAATGATACAGCGGTCGACTCTGTTCAGATCCGGCAGCACGATCTGGCTCATTGTGATGCCATAGCCTCTGGCCAGTTTTTTCTCTTTAGGCGTCCGGGCCAGTTGAATCAGTTGCCTTCGGTAAAGCCTCTGATAATGCTGCCAGTCCATCTTCAAATTCTCGCGGTAGGCCTCCGCAAGAAGGATAATCACGACAACAAGACTGGAGATCAGAATGGATTTCTTCATAGCGGTGAGGGAATTTTATCCGACTTCGCAGAATACTGCAGGATCAGATGCCTTTGGGGTCGTCTGGTTTCTTCTCGGACGCGTCATCGTCTTGCTTTAGACTTTTCTTAAAATTCTTAATGGCCTGGCCAAGCCCTTTGGCGATATCCGGCAGGGCCTTGGCGCCAAACAGAAGAACCACCGCCAAAAAGATGATGATAAGTTCCGGCAATCCTAATCTGGACATAGGTCTTGTCTCCTTTCAATCTTTTTTTATCTTGGCAAGATGAGACGCCGCCAGTCTTCTCTGAGCCCAGGGAACACTGACGGACAAAAAGATCGTCTCCATAATCACATAAACCAACAATCCCGTGGCCACGCCTGAGGTGAATCCGTAGGAATGCAGTCCAACACTCAAAAGATTGACGCCAAACCACGCCCACATCACGACCACAATCCCCAGGACACTGGCCACGGCGACCCCCAAAGGACCGATCAAGCGCCCCACCTTGGCGTGAAAAATAATGGCGCACCACAAAACGATCAAGAGCGCCCCGTTTTCCTTCGGGTCCCAGCCCCAGAAACGCCCCCAGGACTGATCCGCCCAGATACCGCCGACCGTCGTTCCAAAGAACGTCATCATCAAACCGAATCCCAGCGTTCCGATCAGATTTTTATAGGTCGATTCGAGCAAAGCCTTCTCCTTCGGATAGCGTATGCCCTGAAGAAGATAAAAGTGTCCGATGAGGCCGGCGACACAACAGCCCGCGTAACCGATGGTGATCGAAATCACGTGAATCGCCAGCCAGAAGTTCGAATCCAGGACCGCCGCCAGCATCTGCATGGTGTCGCCTTCCGCGCTGAATTTCCCTGCGATCAAAAGAAAAACAAGTCCGCAGACGCTGGCGACCACATTGCCGAGCCACCTTTGATTAACCATCTCAATGATGACCCCTAAAACGACGCTGATCAAACTGACGAAAACAAACGTTTCAAAAAGATTCGTGACCGGCGGACGGGCCATGATCATCATCCTCAAAACAAAGGCACAGCAATGGAAAACCAGCCCGGCGAGGATCACCCCCAAACTGATCTGACGCGCGAAAACCTTGGGGAAAAAAAACGACAATAAGAAGACCAAAAAAGCCAGGCCGTACAACAGCTTGGCCCACAAGAAAAAGTCGGCTTTATTGTAAAACAACTCCAGCGGTATTTTGCCGACGGCCTTCCCTGCTTTCCCGCCGACCCTCATGACGACGGAATTCTTCAAAGACCGCGCGGCCAGGTCGAAAGAGAGCTGATCCCCGTTCCAATAATGCACGGCTAAATCTCTCAAAAGGCCTGTTTCCTGCCGAATGGCCGGCTGATGCAATTCCCTGTCGATCGCATCCTGAGGACTTCGCCAAAGCTCCTCCCCAGAGCGTGTCGTAGGCAGGACATGAAAGGGCAGGTCACTATAAGACATGGACCACTGATAAAGGTTCGTCATCAAACGAAAGAATTCCTTATCCTGCCCTGACCATTGATCGCGGCCAATCTCGTCCAATCTCTGGGTCTTCGCCTGAAGGATATCCGCTTTCGAAACGATATCGTAGAAACTAAACACCTCTTGCCGCGCAGGGAGATTGAGCTGACCAATAATTTCTTTATCCGTGATTTGAAATTCCGAGGAAGGAAATGCAAAACCAAACACCTCCGTATGCCGGACGTACATAATCAGGTTCTGATACAGCCGCAGGACTTCCCGCTCGATCACCGAACGGTCTTTTTCCTCTATTTTATCGGCGAGACGGGCCAGCTCCTCAAGTTTTTCAAGGCCCGGCTCCAACTGCGAGAAACTATACCGATGCTTGGATTCCGGATCGATCTTTAAGGCCGCCGCGACCTCCGGATTGTTGATCAAAAAAACCTTGTCGTCATAAGTCAAGGCCGGTGCAAACAGGACCCTGCCCAGCCATTGCGCTGCCGGCTTGCGCTGAAAAGAACTACGGCCTGAAAACTGCAGAAGAAGAGCGCGGGCGTACGTATCCAGCGGTTTGATG
>CAYIQK010000210.1:0-2321 GCA_964365515.1 uncultured Planctomycetales bacterium
GGATGAACACCGAATTGCTCGGCGGAAAGGCCGGATTGGAAAGTGAAGTGGGGGTGGGCAGTACATTTGAGATAAGACTGCCTCTCTTGCAGATTTCGTCGAGCCCGTTAGGGGTGCTGGAGTTAACGCGCCGGAGGTTCCCTTATGGTTCCGTCGAAGGTGCGGCGCCGGGGACTGCGTCGCTTTCCGCCGCGGATCGGGCAGGAAGTTCCTCGCCATTATATGGAAAAGGAGGCGCCCCCGCCCTGGAAAGAGTGGAGGACATTGAGTCGATCAATATAAATACCCCGACCGATTATCAAATCGAACAACTGCTCGTCACGATAGACGGGCGCGAAGAATCCCCTGTCATAGACGCGGCCGGGAATAAAATTGACTTGATAGAACACAGTTCATTCGTCAACCACGCCAGGGTCCTGAAGATTTCGGGGCATCTGGGGCTGCGTTATCTGGCGAACCTGAATAACGGCCTGAAGAAAGTCGTCGGGGAACTGAAGTCAATTTATGAACACAAAGGCAGGCAGGTCCCCGGGCTTTATATTGTGGGCGGGCTCGCGAAATCTCTGACCGCGAAGACCCCCGAATGGATTACGGGAAGGACGGATGTGGATATCCGTTTGGTGGATGCCGACAATTATCTCATCAGAGGACGACAGCGTTCATGGAACGATGAGGACAAGATACAGATTATGGCGCTCCCGTTTGAGCCGTACCGGGAGCCGGCCTGGATAAGGGTCGACGTCAACGCGCTCATGGAAAAGGAATCGTACCTGCACTGGCTTCTTGAAAATCATCATTCGTCCGCCGCAGTCCGAACCGAAAGCGCCTCCAGCCCGGTGGAGAAGGACGCGGGATTCATGCCACTCGACGAAGGGCGCAAAGAGGCTTTGAGAAAAGCGGCACACCAGACGGCCAGGGACTTAGAGCGTTACATCGTCCGGTCAGAACGCGTCCTTTCTCATTTTGACAGGATGGATGCCGGGAAACAAATCAGGAAATTACGGTCAGCGCAAGAGATCGCCGCCGGGGTCCGCGGGTATCTGGACAGATTAAGAGGGGCAGAGCCGGTGCTGGAATTGACGGTTTCTCACGGCGGGGAAATCAACATGTACGATATCCGCAATCCTCTGGCCGCTTTTACCATGTGGGCGGATGTTTTTCAGATGACTCAGATCCCCGAAGAGCGGCGGAAGTGCATTGATCATATGGAAAACGATCTTGTGCGCCTGCGCAAGATTGTCAGACTTCTCTCAGGGGTGACTATACCCGTTGTCAGAAGATTAAAGGACGGCACGGCATTTATCGATCTTAACGCCTCCGCGGCTTCCTCCTCGCCGGTGACAAGGGAGGAGATAGACGCCATCCGCGCGAAGCCGTTAAAAGATGCAACTGAAGCAGATGTGCGGACGTTGTTGGTTGCTTTAAGAGATGATGATCCTGTTGTGAGGCAGGGAGCTGCAAATTTGTTTTTGTTTTTGAAGATACCCCAGATCCGGCCTGATTTAATGAATGAGAAAGTCGTCGAGGGAGCACTGGTTCTTTTAAGAGATGATAATGATTCTGTGCGGGGGGGCGCTCCATATTTGTTATTGGCGATAGCCAAGAACCGGCCTGGTGATTTAGGCAGGAAAGTCGTTGAGGGAGCATTGGTTGCCTTAAGAGACAGCAGGGTTAGTGTGCGGTGGATAGCTGCAGATTTGTTATTGAGAATAGTAGGGATCCATCCTGAGCAGAAAGCTGCAGATTTATTATCGGCGATAGCAGGGATCCATCCTGCCTGGATTGAAAAATGCTCTGAAGAAGCGCAGGCCGTCATATCATTGCTGGGAAGAGGGATGGGCAAAGATACGCTGGTTTCATTGCTTACGGCGCTGGACAAAAAAGGCGGCAAAGAGTTGCTTGAGGCATTCCGCTTTGGTTTCCTCAGGGTCTGGATCGAGGCGATGGAGGAGCAACTCAAGAAGGAGTTAAATGCAGATGAGCTCAATAAGGTGATTGGAGAAGTCGCTGTATATATTAAGGCAGCAGGGGATTTGACAGAAGTAAGCCTGATGCCGTTCTTGGAAGGCCAGGTAAAACTTGAGGCGCTCAAGGTCCTTGACCCCGCGCTTTATGAGATGCTGATGAAAGGGAATGCGGAGGACGGGGCCGGCCCAACAGAAGGCGGCGATGGGTTGATGGACGCCTTGTCTGCCGCGCTGAGGACGCCTGCATTGCGCGAAGGCAGGGTAGCAGCCCCCGTGATCGAGGCGCCGACAGCGGCCTCCTCGCCGGTTGGCCCAGAGTTATCCAACGACCTGATATTACAGATGGTTAAGACT
>CAYIQK010000211.1:0-2302 GCA_964365515.1 uncultured Planctomycetales bacterium
GTTGCGCCCACCACTCGACGCGCGCCGCGATGATTTTCTTTGCCTCTTTTTTGTACCACTCGACAAAAAGCTCGCGGCCGCGGCTTCGCTCTTTCTCATCCAGGATAAAGCCATCGCCCAAATGAAGCGGCTGATGGGTGTCGTTTTGAACTTCCAGCGGACAGGATTCCCCCAGGAAGAGAAACTCCTCACCGCTGATAAATTCCTTTTTCTTGACTTGCGGTCTTCTTTGGATCCGGGCAACGGTCCGCTGGATCCAACCGGTATTCTTACCGATGAACTGCTCAATGGCATCAAGCGGGGTATGCGCCGGCGCGCGGACAACCAGCGTGGCATCCGCGGCGATCATCAGGGCGATCGTCCTGCGTCTTGACCGGATCAATTGGTAAGGCTTAATGACGGTGTTACTCATTTTCATCACACGCTTCCAAGATTCTTTTGCTTAAGGATGGCGGCTAATTTTTTGACGTCCTGCGACAGATGTTTGGGGCAAACGAGCACGGCGTCGGGGGTGTCGATGATCATCATATTCTCCAGGCCGATCGCGGCCACCAGCCTCCGGTGCCCTCCCCGCGGGGAGCCTTTGGCCTGGATCAGGCTGTCACGGCAGTTGAGTGTGAGGACATTGCCTGTAACGCTGTTGCCCTTTTTGTCCTTGGCCAGGATTTCGGCCAAGGATTCCCAGCTTCCCAGATCCGACCATCCGATTCCGTCGGCGGGAACGGCCGCGACATTGCGGGCCTTTTCCAAAATACCGTAATCCACCGAGATGTTCGGCATGCTTCCCCACACTTTTTTGATATGGGATTGATCTGTAGCCCCTGCCAACAATTGAGGAATTTTTGGCAAATACTTATGAAACTCACGCAAGATCGCGGAAACCTTCCACACAAACATCCCGCTGTTCCACAGGTAGTCCCTGCTTTTCAAGAATTGTTTCGCCTTAACCAGATTGGGTTTCTCGATGAACTTCTCGACACGCAGAATATTTTTCCCCTTCACGGGTCTCGTTTTCAGATATCCGTAACCCGTCTCCGGCCTCGTGGGGGGGATCCCCAGCGTGACCAGATGATCTCCGTCGGCCAACCTAACCGCTTCATCCAAGACCCTTAAGAATGCCTTCTTTTTCTGAATCAGATGATCCGACGGCAAAACAGCCATCACGGCATCCGGATGGATCCGCTGAATTCTCAAAGCCGCCCAACAGACGGCGGGGGCCGTATTTTTTCCTTCCGGCTCAGCCAGGATATTCCGTCTTGGAATCTTGAAAGACGCGGTCTGCCGTTCGGCCTCTTTTTGATAAGCCGCGCCGGTGACAACATAAATATTGGCGGGAATAACCTTCGCAAGGATACGGCTGATGGTCTGTTGAAGCAATGTCGTTGAAGATTTAACATTCTGCTTGGTAGAGAGAAGGTCAATAAGAAACTGTTTGGGTTTCAACCGGCGGCTCACAGGCCAAAAACGGGTGCCGCAGCCGCCGGCCAGAATGACGGCATATAAATTTTTATTTTTTCCCATAGATCTCCTGATCGACATTTTTCTTGATTCTCCTGCCTGTTTTGTACCGGAGCTTCCATATCTTCCCCGGATGCCACCAGTATTTACGGTTGATGTCTTTCCCGTCCTCCTCGCTGAACTCGTGCGCCTTGATCTTAGAGGACATGACCTCCGGATGACTGCCGAAATAAACAGGGAAACGATCCAGATCCCCGTAAGAGAACTCCCGCTGACGATCCTTTTCCTCCAAGGAAATGAATCCTATCCGCTCGGCATTGACACGCCTTTGGGCCATGACCTTCGGCGGCTGAACCCAGCCGTAATGATAAAGCAGACAGTTCGTATTCTTCCTGCGCAATGGGCCGCCGTCCTTGCGCCTGAAACCAAAGGCGTCGCCGAAGGATTCGATCTGTCCGTTGTTGCGGATGACGCGGTCCTGTTTCTGATACCAGCCGTGATCAATGCGGTAACGGTGATAACTGCCGTAAAAATGAAGCCACTTGAAACGCAGGGCATCAACCCCGTCATCAGAGATGGATTCCCGCATCACATTTTGGAGCCGGTCCAAGTCCTCTTCATGGATCACCTCGTCGGACTGCAGATAAAACGCCCAATCGCCGCGGCATTCCCTGAGCGCCAGATTCGTCTGGAAAGAAAGCACCTGCGGCCCTTGAGAAAAATCCCAGGTGTTTTGAATGATGCAGATCTTGTCGCTGGGGATGGAACGGATCAGATCGAGCGTGTCATCCTGCGAATCGCCGACGTTGACAATGAACTCGTCGCAGATCGGCAGGATCGACTG
>CAYIQK010000212.1:0-2281 GCA_964365515.1 uncultured Planctomycetales bacterium
CGACATTACCAGTCGACCGGATAATAATCCTTGAGAAACTTGCCCGACCAATGCTGCCCCGTCAGGATGCCATTGAAAAACGGGTCGCAGACTCTGGCCGCGCCATCGACGACGTCCAAAGGAGGCTGAAAATCATGCATCTGTTGTTTGCGCATAGAAAGGGCGAGGGGATCTTCATCCGTCACCCATCCCGTGTCGATGGCATTCATAAAAATCCCGTATTTGACTAAATCACTGGCGGATGTATGGGTCAACATGTTCAAAGCCGCTTTGGCCATATTGGTATGCGGATGACGATCCGTTTTCGTGAAACGATGGAACTTCCCTTCCATCGCGGAAACATTGACAATATGTTTTTGCCCGGTATGATCACGCTTCATCATCGACGACAACTTATTACATAAGACAAACGGGGCGATGGAATTGACCAGCTGGAGTTCAATCATCTCTGAAGTTTGAATTTCTCCCAGGCGCAGCCGCCAGCTGTTGGTCTCACGCAAATCCACTTGCTGCAAATCGGCGTCCAGCTTTCCTTTGGGGAAAACTTTTTCTGCCGGAAGCGTGTGGTCGTACACATAAGGAATTTGGGAAAGCTGGGCCGAGGCGGATAATCCAATCCCCGGCTTTTTTCCATGCCAGGCGATTGCCGGCATTGCCGATACTGGTTCGTTAGACATCAATTCCTTTTTGCACGCCTCAAAAGGATCAAGCAGGGATTGAACGCTTCCAGGCAGGTCTGGAAACTTCAGAGCTTCATTCACCATGAGATGCGCGTAAAAACCCGGCGGGCGCCGGACAGTTTGCGCCGCGTTATTGATCAACAGGTCCAGGCGGGTATATTTCTGTTCAATGTAGTTGCAGAAAATTTCCACGCTGGGCGTGTGTCTTAAATCTAACCCGTAAATATGCAGGCGGTCTTTCCACCGCTCAAAATCTTTTTCGCGGGAATAGCGAAGCGCAGAGTCCACAGGGAAACGCGTGGTGGCAATCACGTGAGCCCCTGCGCGTAACATCATCAGCGCCGCCTGATATCCGATCTTTAAACGCGATCCGGTGATCAACGCGACCTGGTCATTGAGGGAAGCTGTCTGAACGCGTTTGGAGTAGTTCAACAGCGCGCAGTCCGGGCACAAAGCGTCATAAAAAAAATGGACCCGCGTGAACTCGCGCTTGCAGATATAACAGTCGCGTGGATATATCAATTGAAGATCTTGAGAATGGCCTGGAGCGTTTGCATCCTCAATTTGTGCCGGCGCTGTGAATACAGCAGACTCACGGGCACTGCGGATGCCGGTCGCCGCCCTGGCTCGCCGCTGATGATCATCAATTTTCTGCCGTTTGAGCCGGTTTCTATCTCTTTTTCTTTTTCGAATCTCCTCCCGGTCCGGACGGGAAATATGCCCTGCTGCGGTCAGGAGGGCAATCCTTTGTTCCTCGGACAGGTGGGCCAGTTCGACACTGTTCTTGACCAAATCTTCAAGCAACGCGATGCATGCCTGGATTTCTTCTTGAGAGTACTTCGCTTCGAGGATTCGGTCGGTTTTATTCATCCGCAACCTAGCAGGTGTCAGAGGTTTGACAGACCTACCCCCGGTCTTTTCGCTTGTGAAAAAATGGTTTCTTTTTTTGACCAAAACTTCGGTTTTGATCGCCCGGGCGTTTTTCAGAATGGCGTCCTTGATCGAAGTCCCTTTCTCTGGGACTGCGGTCATGTTCTCCTTTGCCGTAACGGGGAGAATGACCGAAAGACCGAAACGGTTTTGAAAAACGCTTCTCCTGAAAAGGCTTTTCTTGAGACTGATTGATCAAGGTATCTATCTTCTTCTCCAAAAATTCCAATTGCTGCTGCATTTTTTTAATCAAGGCAACAACATCCGCATTGGTTGGACCCGGAACCACAGAAGGATTGTGACTAAACTGTTCGTTCATCTGATTTGTCTTCCTTTCGCTGATAAATCTGGGGGTTGAATCATTTCATGCGCCGTAATTTTCTCAAATAGACCAATCAGATAAGATGTGATTTGATACTGAGGCCTAAACATGATTCGAGTGTAACATATTGCATAGGATTGTATAGAGCAAATAAAAATCCTGCGTCCTATGCCGCATGAAGCAAAACAGTTTTAAGCAAAACCGCGGACAAAAAACTTTCCTTCATCAAACCGCTCCCGCGGAATTCAATGTCCCGGCCCAGGCGGTTCACCTCAATGATCTTGCGTCCGGTTTTCTTGGCCGCGATGTGCGCCCACTCTTCCAGCTGCGGACGGAAGATCGAGCTTAA
>CAYIQK010000213.1:0-2258 GCA_964365515.1 uncultured Planctomycetales bacterium
GTTCGGGACGCTGGTATCAGAACAAGACGACGGTTGTCTCGCTTGTTCTGCTATCCATTTCATTGTTATCCTTTGGTGTCCCGTTTTTGGTGCCGTTTCGTCAGTCGCTTTTCGAGTATCTGCGAAAGATTTGGTGGGCGGTTGGATTGGGTTTGATTTTAGGCGGCGTGATTGATCATTTCGTGCCGAGGGAATATATCTCGCGGCTTTTGGCGAAACGGCAAAAACGGACGATCGTGCGCGCCGTCGTCTTAGGGTTTTTCATGAGCGCCTGCAGTCACGGCATCCTGGCCATTGCCATTGAATTGCACCGCAAAGGGGCCGCCACCGCCTCGGTCATTGCCTTTCTGATGGCCAGTCCGTGGGCGAATCTCCCTTTGACGCTCATGCTCATCGGATTTTTTGGCGTGGCCAAGGCCGTCTATATCGTTTTATCAGCGATTGTCATTGCCGTCGTCACAGGACTGATTTATCAGTTTTTTGAATCCCGCGGGCTTGTTGAATCCAACCCTAACAGCGTGGTGGTGGGGGACGACTTCTCCATTCGAAAGGATTGGCAGGAAAGAGTGGGTGCTTATCGTTTTTCCTTTGGGCAAGTGGCCGCGGATCTCAAAGAGATTTACCGCGGCACGCTGGCCTTGGGAGGGATGGTCTTGTGGTGGATCTTGATCGGGATGGGATTGGCCAGCCTGGCCGGGGCCTATGTCCCGCATCATGTCTTTCGCCGTTATATGGGGCCGACGGCATTGGGGATGATGGTGACATTGACGGCGGCCGCGGTTTTGGAGGTTTGTTCGGAAGGAACGGCGCCTTTGGCGTTTGAAATTTTCAGGCAGACCGGCGCGTTGGGAAACAGCTTCGTGTTTCTGATGGCTGGGGTCGCCACTGATTACACGGAGATCGGGCTTCTGTGGAACAACGTCGGGCGCAGGGCCGCGATCTTACTGCCTGTGGTGAGTGTCCCGCAAATCCTTCTTTTCGGCTTTTTTGCCAATAAGATATTTTGACTATGCAATCACTTTGTGTTAATTTAGGCCCATGCTCAAGGACCATTTAGAGGATGTCGAAGGGCACATCGCCTCTGTCTGCCGTCGGATCGGACGGGATCCTGCCGGGGTTATCCTTGTTGGAGCCACGAAATATAGCGAAACATCCCAGATTCAGGAAGCGCTTCAGGCCGGTCTCAAACATATCGGGGAAAACAGGGTTCAGGATGCCCAGAGGAAATTCCCGGAATTGGAGCGATTGGGAGTCAAGGCCGTCCGGCACATGATTGGTCACTTGCAGACCAACAAGGTGAAGGACGCCGTTAGGTTTTTTGATCTGATCCAGTCGGTGGATAGCGTTAAACTCGTCCTGGAAATCGAGAAGCAGGCCGCTAAGTTAAATAAAGACGTTGATATTCTCATAGAGGTCAATACGTCGGGTGAGGAACAAAAGTTTGGGGCCAAGCCCGATGAAGTGCCGGCCTTGATTCAAGATGTCAGCCATTGCCAGCATGTGCGCCTGCGTGGGCTTATGACGATGGCGCCGTTGACGGAGGATAAAGGGGTGATTCGCCGGTGTTTTCGTGATCTGCGGGAACTCTTTGATGCCGTTTCAAAGCAGTTTGCCGTTTCCTCCAATATCCAGATGAAATATCTGTCGATGGGAATGACCTCCGATTACGAGATAGCCTTAGAAGAAGGCTCGAATATGGTGAGGATTGGAAGGGCGATTTTTAAATGACGAAAGTTGGCATTATCGGCGGCGGGAATATGGGGGCGGCGATTCTGGCGGGGATTTGTCAGAAATATGCCGTGATGGTTTGTGAGCAAGATCAAAAACGCGCCGGATTTTTAAAACGTCGGTTCGCCGTGAAAGTCGCCGACTTGGCTACGGCTGTCCGTCAATCCAGAATTGTCATTCTTGCCGTGAAACCGCAGAATGTCGAGGAGGTTTTGGCGGCGATACAGCCGTACGCGCGCGAGGATCAGGTGATTGTCTCGATCGCCGCCGGCATCACGTGTCGTTATATAGAGAAGAGATTGGGGCCGGGTATCCGGGTTGTGCGCACCATGCCGAATCTGCCGGCTCAGGTGGGTCAAGGCATGACGGCCATCTGCGCAGGGAAAGCGGCGAGGCGGACGGATTTGACTTTAGTCCGAAGGATTTTCGATTGTGTCGGACGGACGGTGGTTGTCGAAGAGAAATGGATGGATGCCGTCACAGCCGTTTCCGGAAGCGGGCCGGCGTATGTCTTTCTTTTTGCCGAATGT
>CAYIQK010000214.1:0-2234 GCA_964365515.1 uncultured Planctomycetales bacterium
GCGGCTGTTGTCCTGGATCGGGTGCGTATTACGGTCAACAAGAATTTGATTCCTTTCGATCCCCAGCCGCCGGTTGTGACCAGCGGTATCCGCATCGGGACACCCGTTGTCACCAGCCGCGGGATGAAGGAGAAAGAAATGGGAAGGATTGCGGAACTCATCGACCGGGCGGTCACCCATCGCGGTGCTGAGGCTGTTTTGAATCAGGTCAGGAAAGACGTGGAGCAGTTGACGGAAGAATTCCCGATTTATCAAGAATTAGCTCAATGACTGGGCATGGAAGGAAAACATGGCGTTGATTCAGGTTGAATTGAACAAGATCATCATTGACGAGAAAAGACAGGATCAGATCATCGTTCTGCGGGAGAAAAACGGTGATCGTCAATTGCCGATTGTGATCGGTTTTTTGGAGGCCTCCAGCATCAAAATGAAACTCTCCGGCGTCGAGCCGCCCAGGCCGATGACGCATGATCTTCTGGTTGCGACATTTCAAGGTCTGGAGGCCGTATTGGATCGCCTCATCATCGATAAGATGGTGAACAACACCTTCCACGCCAAACTGGAATTCAAGACCAAAGACGGCACGATCAAGCTGATCGACGCCAGGCCTTCCGACGGGGTTGCCCTGGCGGTGCGCACCGATGCCTTGATTTTCGTGGAAGAAGATGTCCTGCGCAAAGCCGCGATCACGAAGATTGAATAGATCAAAGACCCACCATTCCATGTCATTCCTCAGTGATTATCCTCATCTTAAAATTATCCAGGACATTGCCAGGAGAAAAAAGGTTTCAATTCATATCGTCGGGGGTTTCCTGCGGGATTATTTTCTGGAATCCCTCAGGGGCCCACGTCCTCATCAGACGGGTTTGAGGGATTTTGATTTCGCCGTTGAGAGGGATGCCCTGCGTATCAGCCGTCTTTTCGCTGATCAGATCAAAGGGGCTCATATTGTGTTGGACAAAGACAGGGGATGCGCGCGCGTGGCCAAAAAGAATCGTGGCAAACTCTGGACGTTTGATTTCGCCGATTTCCGGGCTAAAACTTTCCGGGGAGACTTGGCGCGCCGGGATTTCACCATCAACACCTTGTCGGTAGACCTCGCGGCGCTCGATTCTTCCTGTGAGGTTTTGGATGCGATTGTTGATACGAAAAAAGGTTTGAAGGATTTGAAGGACCGGTGGATTAGAAAAATCTCCAATCAGGCCTTCAAGGACGACCCTTTACGCATGATGCGCGCCTTCAGTTTGAGTGCCGGGCTTGGATTCAAGATTGAGCGGGACACCCTGCGTCAGATCAAAAAAGAGAAAGATCGGATCCGTGGCATGTCCGCCGAACGGATCCGGGATGAATTGTTCAAAATTCTAAGGACGAATAGGGCCGCCGCGACTTTGAAATCCATGGATAAAATAGGACTGCTGGAAGAGATCATCCCCCAGATGCGGGTCATGTATGATTGTCAGCAGGGCGGGTATCATCATCTGGATGTCTGGGCCCATTCGCTGGAAACGGTTGTCCAGATGGAGGGCATTTTCACGCAGATGCGTGACAACCAAGAACTGAAAAGTTATTGGGAGGAATTTTTGGGCGCAGACCGCAGCCGGGCCGCTTTGCTGAAACTGGCGGCGCTTTTGCATGACATCGGGAAACCCGAGACCCGCAAAAAGGAAGGTGAACGGATGACGTTCCACGCGCATGAACGCGTGGGAAGAAATATCGTCACGCATATCGCCAAGAGGCTGAAGCTCTCGACGAGGGAACGCCATGCGCTGGAAGACATGGTCTTGTGGCATCTGAGGCCCGGTTATTTATCGAATTTCAAGAAACCGAGTGAAAAAGCGATTTATCGTTATTTCCGCGACACCAAAGTCGAGGCCGCCGGCGTCTTTTTGTTATCGCTGGCCGATCAGCGGTCCACGCGGGGGCCCTTGACGACCGAGGAGGACCAGCGGCACCATGAATCCATTTGTTTGGATTTGATCCAGCGGTATTTTGATCAGAGGAAAGAGAAGCCCTTGGTGCGTCTGATCAACGGGGATGATTTGATTCGGAAGCTCAAACTGAAGCCCTCGCCGCTTTTTGCTAAGATCCTCTTGGGAGTGGCGGAAAAACAGGTTTTGGGTCAAATCGGAACCAGGGATGAGGCCTTGGCGTTAGCTAAAAAAATAGCGAAAAACTTATTATCCCCTTGTTGAATTAACCGTTAATCTGTGGTTTAATCTTAACTATGAAAGTCC
>CAYIQK010000215.1:0-2216 GCA_964365515.1 uncultured Planctomycetales bacterium
CCGGATCTTTATAACGTAACTTGACCGTCATCAAGTCGTCGCTGGGGAGGACCTCCGTCTTCTGATAAGCCAGCTTATCTACGGAAGAAAACGTCTCCGCGGAATCCACAGGAACAATTTCGTACATGGCCGTGACCGTGTGACCGGCGCCCAACTCGCCCGCGTCCTTGGTGTCATCGTTAAAATCTTCTTTGGCTAACATACGGTTTTCATAGCCGATGAGCCGGTACGCCTTGACTTGCGCGGGATTGAATTCAATCTGAATCTTCACGTCTTTGGCGATCGTAAACAAAGTCGATCCCAGTTCGCTCACCAGGACCTTTTTGCCTTCCTTCAAGGTATCGATATAGTAGTAATTTCCGTTCCCTTTATCGGCAAGCTGTTCCATCTTGGAATCCTTGTAATTGCCCGTGCCGAAGCCTAAAACGGTCAGGAAAATGCCGTCTTTGCGTTTTTCCTCAATAATACGGGTCAGTTCACCGTCACTGCTCACCCCGACGTTAAAATCTCCGTCCGTCGCGAGCACCACGCGGTTATTGCCGCCTTTGATGAAATTCTCTTTTGCGATTTTGTAGGCCAGTTGAATTCCGGCGCCGCCGGCTGTGGAGCCGCCGGCCTTCAGGTTATCAATCGCCTCTAAAATCTTTTGCTTATCCGAACCCGGCGTTGATTCCAAAACCAGTCCTGCGTTTCCCGCGTAAACCACGATGGCCACCCTCTCCTCCCCAGGCAATTGATTGACCAAAAGCCGCAGGGAAGACTTTAATAACGGAAGCTTGTCCGGTTGATCCATCGAGCCGGAGACATCAATCAGAAACACCAAATTCGTGGGCGGGATATTGTCCGTTTCCAGTGTTTTGCCCTGCAACCCGACCAATGCCAATTGATGTTTCGGCTCCCACGGGCAAACCGCGGCCTTGGTCGTGATGGAAAAGGGGTGCTCCCCCGTCGGCTTTGGATAGTCATAACTAAAGTAATTGATCATCTCCTCAATACGTACCGCGTCTGCCGGCGGCATCTGGTTGCTATTAAGGAAGCGGCGCATGTTGCTGTAGGAAGCCGTATCCACATCAATCGAAAACGTGGAAAGCGGATTCTGCGCCACTTCCAGAAATTCATTTTCATAGATGCGGTTGTACTGTTCGGTATTGAATTGGGGATTGTAGCGCAAACGTTCATCCCAGGAATCGGAACGCTCCGCCAGGCCAGCTCCCAGCGACATGCTTTTCACTTGCCTTAAAACGGGCACGTTGCCAGGGGAGAATTGATCTCCTATATCATCTGCCGCGCTCCTGAGCTTGCGAGAGGCGCCGAAGATCTGTGATCCGGCGTCTGTTTCCGCCTTGTAGTTGGTACTCAAATAATAAGGCTCATATTGGACGCTCTTAGCCTCTGACATTGGCAGTTTCTGAGGAGCGAGTTGACTGCTTTTAGCCAACGGCTGAGCAGTCGATGGCGCCCCGATATTATCCGCGGCTCCCCTTAACCTGCCCTGGATACCTCTTTGCGTATACACCTGCATCGACACAACGAGGACCAAGAAAGCGACGATCAAACCGCCGCCGCCGACAGTAAGCAATCTGGTTTTAGTTTTCATTTCAGAACCCTCCCTTAATTTCATTCGCTGAAGGCGGCCCTGAATCTTTTGCTCCAGGTCCGGTGAAAGGTCTTCATTCGGCCATGCGTGCAGGGCGGTGGAGAGTTTGGGAAACCCTTCGGCGTATTTGCGGCACTCCAGGCATCCTTCAAGATGCTGTTCAATCAACTGTTTCTCTTCGGCCGAAGCCTGGCCGTCGTAATCCGCCGAAATGAGTTCCCTGATTTTTATATGATCTGTCATCGTTGGTCCTCCTTGATGAGGGACGATAATTCCGCTCTCAAACGTTCCCTGCCGCGGAAAATGAGCACCTTCACCTTCTCCAGCGAACAGTTTAAGATTTGACTGATTTCTTCATAACTGAGTTGATGATACTCCCTTAAGACAACAGCCTCCCTTTGTTCATACGGAAGCTGTTTGACGGCATGCCGCACCAAAACGGCCTCTTCTTTTTTCTCCAATTGCCGGCCGGCAATATCCTGAGGATCTTCCGGATCCCACTGCTCGTAACCTTGTCCGCCTTCAGACGAAAACCAGACGGAAACGAGGTTCTTTCTTTTTCGGATCTGGCTGATACAGCGGTTGCGCGCGACCGTGTATAACCAGGTTGAAAATTTGG
>CAYIQK010000216.1:0-2207 GCA_964365515.1 uncultured Planctomycetales bacterium
AGCTTGCGCGCTCAACACGTTTTCCAGGACGAGGCGAGCGTCGTCCATTTGCGCGTCGTCATACGAAACCCCGCCCAGAAGCCCCTCTTCCTTTAATCCCGGCATCAAGCCGATCAATACATCGCGGGGAATGAAACGGTGTTTGCCGATCGTGTACCTGCCGGCCAGACGATCGTAAAGCCAGACGCCGAATCGCATCATCCAGAGCGGTTTGCGGTCGCCGTGGTAAACGGGGATGATGAAAGAAAGCGGCTTGACCAAGTGCGGCGCGTCGCGCAATAAAAAGAAACGCTCGCGCAAGGCTTCGCGCACCAGATCGAGATCGAAAGTCTCCAGATAACGCAGGCCGCCGTGGATCAGTTTGGTGGATTTGCTCGAAGTGCCGGAGGCGAAATCGCCTTTTTCAAGGAGGGCAACCTTCAGGCCATTGAGCGCGGCCATGTGCGCGATCGCGGCGCCGTTGATCCCGCCGCCGACGATCAGAAGGTCGTATTGACCGTGGGTGAATTGTTGAATATCACGATGCATCAAATTCCTGAAAGACCCCAGAACCCAGTGCACCAGATCCCCGGAGGTTCAGGGGCACTGGCGACAGGTTACTGGAGACCTATTTTCTTGTCCTGTTAACCGCCTGTTGCCAGCCCGCGTAGAGCTCATTACGGCGGCCTGCGGACATCTTCGAAACAAAGGTGCGTTCAGTTTGACGCAATTTGGCCAGATCTTTTTGGCCGTTCCACCAGCCAATCGTCACGCCGGCGAGATACGCCACGCCCTGCGCGGTCGATTCGATCACCTTCGGCCGGACAATCCGGCAACCCAGGATGTCCGCCTGGAATTGCATAAGGAAATTGTTGCGACAGGCCCCGCCGTCGACGCGCAGGGGCGTATCGCGATACGCCCCTACATTATTAAAAAATTCCTTGCGCATAATATCAAACACATCCTTGGTCTGGTAGGCCATTGACTCCAGGGCCGCCCGGACAATGTGTCGTGAATGTGTCCCACGCGTCAAGCCACAAATCATTCCCCGGGCTGCGCTGTCCCAGTAGGGCGCGCCCAACCCGACAAAGGCCGGCACAAAATAAACGCCGCCCGTGTCTTTGATGCCTACAATAATTTTCTCCGTCTGCACGGAATTCTTGATCACGCCGAGCTGGTCCCTCAGCCACTGCACCACGGCCCCGGCGATGAAAACAGATCCTTCCAGCGCGTAAACCGGCTGACCTTTGTCGTCGCTGGCAAGGGTGGAGAGCAAACCCTTCTTCGAGAAAATCAATTTCTTGCCCGTGTTCAGGACAAGGAAACACCCCGTGCCGTAAGTATTCTTGACCGTGCCCGCCTCGTAACAGCCTTGACCGTAGAGCGCGGCCTGCTGGTCGCCTAAAACCGCGGCAATCGGAATGCCTTCCGGCAACCCTGACCCGGATTGCCGGCCGGAATTTTTTGACTGCGTTGTGTGCCCAAAAATCGAGCCCGAATTTTGCACCCGCGGTAAAATTGCCGCAGGAATGTTCAAAATCTTAAGGAGGTCTTTGTCCCACGTCTTAGCGCGGATATTAAAAATAAGCGTGCGCGAGGCGTTGGTCATGTCGGTGACGTGAGATTCCCCGCCGGTCAGTTTCCAGACAAGCCAGCTGTCGATCGTGCCGAAACAAATTTGGCCCTTTTGCGCCCGTTGGCGCAGGCCCGGGACGTGATCCAGGAGCCATCGAATTTTTGTCCCGGAAAAATAGGGGTCAACGACCAATCCTGTTTTTCGCCGGAACGTAGGGGCGTATCGCGATACGCCCCTGCAAATATCGGATGTCCGCCGGCACTGCCAGACAATGGCGCGGTGGACGGGGTTGCCTGTTTTGCGGTCCCACAGCACGGTTGTCTCGCGCTGGTTGGTGATCCCGATCGCGGCAATCTGGGAGGGAGAAACGCGGGATTTTTTTAAAACACCTTTGATGACCGCGGCACAGGAAGCCCAAATCTCTTCGGCGTCGTGCTCCACCCAGCCGGGCTTGGGAAAATACTGCGGGAATTCTTTGTAGGCGCTGGCAACGGCACGCCCTTGCGCGTCAAATAAAAAGGCCCTTGACCCGGTGGTTCCTTGATCAAGAGCTAAAATATAACACTGATTCATAAAGTCCAGTAGTAAGTCGTAAGTGATAAGTGATAAGCGGTAAGTGGCTGTGTCTGCTTACGACTTACGACTTACGACT
>CAYIQK010000217.1:0-2202 GCA_964365515.1 uncultured Planctomycetales bacterium
ATTTGTTTCCCAGGATTATAGCTTTACCCATTCAAATTTTCAAAGAGGCAAAAATTATTCTAAGGAAAACAAAATTTTCGACCTCAATATTACCAGATTTCCATGGCACTGTAAAGAGATTGGCTTGTCGTTGGCTTGTCGTAAATATCAGTAATCGGATTCAATTTCCGCCCCCTTTGCTGTATAATACCCCCCATGTTATACGACGCCTTCCAAAAAGAAGCCATCTCCCATATCAACGAGGGACACTCGGTGATTGTCTGCGCCCCCACGGGCGCGGGGAAAACCGCCATCGCCGAATACGTCATCGAAGAGTGCCTCAAACGCGGGGAAAGGGTGGTTTACACCTCCCCCATCAAAGCGCTCTCCAACCAGAAATTCCGCGATTTCTCCGAAAAGTATCCCAACCAGGTCGGTATCCTGACCGGCGATGTCACCATCAACGCGGAAGCCCCGGCGCTCATCATGACAACCGAGATCTTCCGCAACAAAATCGTTGAAAAAGAATCCTCTCTCAAAAGCTACACCTGGATCATCTTCGATGAGATCCACTATTTGGACGACATCGAACGCGGAAGCGTGTGGGAGGAATCACTCATTTTTCTCCCCGATCATATGCGTGTCCTGGGGCTTTCCGCCACCATCCCCAACATCCATGAATTAGCCGACTGGCTCACCGGCATTCACCGGCGCAAAATCAAAATCGTCCAAGAAACCAAGCGGCCCGTGCCGCTTCATTTTTATTATCAATGCCAGGGCCAGATCTACGAAAATCTCAACGACGTCCACAAATTCGGCTACCGCGCCGGAACAACACACCCATCACCCGCCCAGCGGATACCAAAATTCATCTCCGTCAAACCCAACCGCCCCACGTCGCTCCTCAAATTCCTCTGGGAAAAAAAGCTTCTGCCGTGCATCTACTTCACCTTCAGCCGCAAGCACACCGAATACGTCGCCGAGGAACTGCTCTCTTTTGACTTTCTCAATCCCGAAGAAAAAGAAAAAATCCAGTCCCTCTACCATGACCTCTGCCAAAAATTCGACATCCTCCATGAACCGAGCACCTACGCGTTGAAACCCCTCATCGAACGCGGCATCGCGTATCATCACGCCGGGATGCTGCCGACCTTAAAAGAAGTGATCGAGAGACTCTTCACCACGCGGCTCATCAAGGTCATCTGCACGACCGAAACCTTCGCCCTGGGCGTCAACATGCCGGCCAGGACGGTCGTCTTCAATGAATTGAGAAAATTTTATGAACGCAGTTACCGGATCCTCAAGACGCGCGATTTCTATCAAATGGCCGGACGAGCCGGACGGCGTTCCATCGACGACGAAGGTTTCGTCTTCTGCCGCGTCAACCCCCACGAGATCTCCGTGGAAGAACTCAAGACCATCATCTTCAGCCGGCCGGAAAAAATCGCCTCCCGTTTCAACGCCTCATACGCCACCATCCTCAATCTCTATGAAACCTTCGGAGAAAAACTCTACGACGTGTATCCGCTTTCGTTTCACCATTTCCAGGAAGGAAAACAGGCGCGCGCCGACGCCGTGAGACTCTTGAGGGCCAAGGTGAATCTCCTCAAACAACTGGGCCATATCCGCAAAAACCGGATCACGGCGAAGGGTTTGTTTGCCGCCAAGGTCTACGGTTATGAGCTGATCCTCTCGGAGCTTTTCGCGCGGGGGATCTTGGAGAAGCTGTCGACCCTCCAACTCGGCCTTCTGGCCCTGGCGATTGTCTATGAACCGCGCAAAGGCATGCGCCGGCCGTCCTTGACCCGCATGGCCAAAGAATTGGAACATTTAACGCATGACCTCATGTTTCCCATTCTCAAGATGGAGAACACGATGGACGTCCGGCCCTTGAGCAAACTGTGTTCCTTTCACTTGAGCGCCGCTTTGGAAGGTTGGATGAGAGATGAGTCCTTTGACCGGATCTTAAAAAAATGCGAGGCCGACGAAGGCGAGGTGGTGCGCTGTTTCCGCATGGCCATTCAAGTCTTGAGGGAAATCCTGGATGCCCCTCTGGCCGGAATTTTGAGAGACAATATCCGCAAGGCCATCGCCAAGATCAACCGCGACTTGATCGACGCCGAGAAACAGCTGAGGATATAAACTGGTTGAAGAAAAACTGGTCGGGAAGGAGAGATTCGAACTCTCGACCCCTTGCTCCCAAAGCAAGTGCGCTAGCCAGCT
>CAYIQK010000218.1:0-2181 GCA_964365515.1 uncultured Planctomycetales bacterium
CTTGCCCTTTGATCGTAAACACGCATTTGATCCTTGGCCAACGCCCCCACTTTTGAAAATCCGACAAGCTCGAAAGGGTCAAGACTGATGTCAACGCCCCCAGCCAAGACCAAATCCATTTCACCCAACTTTAAAGCATTGGCGGCCGTGGCCACCGCCAGCAAAGATGAGGAGCAGGCCCCGTCGACAATATATCCGCCGCCCTTAAAATTGAGGTAATTGCAGATTCTTCCCGCGATGGTGTTGGCGAGCCCCCCGGCCAGGCTGTCCTCGGTGATCGGATAAAACGCCGATTTGTAAACCTTCTCCATAGCTTCCGCTAAACGACTTCTTTCTTCTTCTCTAATGCCGAAACTTTCAAGGGTAGCGTTCAGAGTTTTTTGAACATACGGCCAGCGCAGTCTCAAAGTCAAAGATCTGGTTTGTTCACCGGTGAGAGTATTTCCCAAGATGACGCCGGTATTTTGAAGCGGAATTTTATTCGGGTGATAACCGGCATTTTCAAAAGCTTTTAAAGCAGTATCCAATGCCAGCCAATGGACTATATCCGTAGATTCAAAAGTCTTCTTGGGGATGCGCAGTTTAGACCAATTGAATTCAAATCCGTCTATGAATGCGGCTTTGGTGAGATAACTTTTATCGGGGAATTTAGGGTCTTCATTGTAATAGTCTTTGAGGGGGAGTCTTTGATCGAGGATTCTTCGGAATTGTACCCTTCGGGCCAGAATATTTTCCCATAATTCTTTAACGTTACTTGCTCCCGGATAATAACAGGCGATTCCAATAACGGCAATGTCTGATGCTATTGGGGCGGGAGATTGAGGGCGGGCTTCATTTTTATCTAATAATTCTTCAATAATTTTCTTGTAAGGTCCCGTAATTGCCCGCGCGTTCTTCCAGCGGTGATAGGTGACGTTATTGCACCCTATTTGTTTGCACAGCGCCAGGATGGACAGCTTGTGGTGTTTCCGGAATCTCTCTAATCCTTTAAATAGTTGTTCGCTCATAGGCTTACGAGGTATCCTTATTACAAATGCAACTATGGCGAATGTAACAGATTATTTGGTAAGCGTCAATTATATTTCTGTAAATATTTCTGAAATGATTTTCGTCAAAAATTGATAATCCGACGAGGATTTTGTCGGCTTGTCCCGAGAAATGCCGCGGGCATTTCCGGGATTCAGGAGGGATTCAGACGGGACAGCGGTATAAACACTAACTCGAATAAAGCGCCATATGGGTCGCGGCTAATTTATTTCTTATCATCCCCAACGCGCCCAAAATCCCGTAAAGTAACGTCGGCAGCTCCGGGACCGCCGTGGCCGCCAGTGGTTCGACTGGGCTCACCACAAGCGGTTCGACTGAACTCACCACCAGCGGTTTGCCGTCGACGCCCGTGCCCGGCGAGAACGCGGCGCCCGCGGATTGCGACAGGCTTTTATGCTCGACGAATATTGGGGAAATCCCTTCAGGAAAGCGCGTTAACGATTGATCTTTATTCCCTTCGCTGCCGTAGTGGACCTGATCGATCAAATAAGCGTTTACGTCACGTAAAAAAATTGTTTCGTTGGTATTGTTGAGGCTCAACGCGCCCGTACTGGCCA
Organism: uncultured Planctomycetales bacterium; assembly: GCA_964365515.1. GTDB lineage: Bacteria > Omnitrophota > Gorgyraeia > Zapsychrales > Zapsychraceae > CAYIQK01. The sequence goes on from CAYIQK010000218.1 coordinate 1,605, forward strand.
ACTGCCAGAAGACGCCGTCAAGCTGCGGCGAACCGCCGCCAAAGACGGCCAGATATTGATACGGCAAAAGCTCCGTGTCTGAAGGAAAAACATGACGGATCGCCGACGCGTCGGAGAGCGACCAGCCGGTCAGATCAACGGGGCTGAAACCGTAATTGAGGATTTCAATGAACTCATCATTACTCGCCGAGCGAACACCGTCTTTATTGCTGTCCCCGGTCAATCCCGCCGCGGGGTCAGCCAAAAACTCATTGATGACCACAAACGCCGCCGCTTCTTTGACACAAACCACTGAACTCACCAAACCCAACCAACCCAATAAACTCAACAAACCCAACACACTTTTCTTCCTTCGCATCGTGACCTTCCTTTCTTGCAACCTTGCCGTTCGAAAAATCCAGGAATTGTTTCATAACTTATTCTATCTGAAGGGAAAGCATGAATTCCGGTGACACACACCATAACCTTATCTCTTGGGCCCCGGTTTTTGTGAATACGCAATGTTCTGGATAGATTCATAGAGCTGACTGCCGCCGTAGGAAGGACAATATTGAGCTGAGGATAAATCGGGCAAAGA
>CAYIQK010000219.1:0-2177 GCA_964365515.1 uncultured Planctomycetales bacterium
CTTCCAATATCCCGCTGAATTCCAATCCGACAAAGTGAACGGGCAGAATACCTCCATCATCCTCAAACCGGTACATGATAGGTCTCGAAGCCGTTGTCTGAAGCCATGTCCCGTGATGAAACTGCTGATTCCAATATCCCAGAGACGTGTGCCCACGCCCGATGGCGATCTTGAGCCAATCCTCCATATCATACTTTAACAGCACCCGCTCCACATCGAGGACGTTAGCCCCATTGGATCCGAATTCAAAGACCGTCTCATTCAAGAAACTGATCTTTTCCGCGATTTTGGAAGTGATGAATAGGTCGACACCGCCGTTGGTGAAGTGATTGGTATCACTTTGGGTCTCATCGGAGTAATCGCTCTGGGAATAATCATACTGCGCGTGACCGAAACCCCGAATTTCCAATTTGGGAGCGGCAGTCTCGCCAGAAATGACGTCCGATACAAACGCCCGCGCGTCTCCTTGAGTCACGGAGGCCCTCAACGACTGATTTTCCGTAACAAGCCGATTAACAATCTGCCTAAGTTCCCCCACCTCCTGCTCCAACCGCTCGATCCGTCCAGCATCATCTGCCCGACTCGATGGAATCAATACGATACACCCGAGGAAAACAAAAATGGCGATTTGACAAAACTTTCTCATAGAATCACCTCCCTGATAAATGATCAATTGGGATCCAAACATCTTCGAAACTAACATACGCGTCCCTCATTGTCTACAATTTTCACGAAAAATTTACCCCTAAAGCACAGAGAGCATTTCCTTCACGCTCACAATTTTCTCGCGCGGTTTTCCAGCGGGCTGTCCGCGGCTGATCTCGGCCGCGTCGATCTTTTTCCATCCCTCAAAACTGACAACGCGCACCCCTTTGCGTTCCAGAAGACCCCCAACAGCATTGGTGTCCGGCCGCCGGCAAGGCGCCAAGCGAACCATATCCTCAAAGATGTGTTTAACGGTTTCCTCGCTGTCCGGCTTGTTGGTCCCAATGACCCCCGACGGCCCACGTTTGATCCAGCCGGTCACGTAGAGCCCGGGGACGATACTCCCGCCGTCTTTCACGCGCCCCTGTTCATTGGGAATAACGCCTCCCCGCGGATCAAAAGGAACGCCTTCGATGGGGATACCGCGATAGCCGACACTTCTAAACAATATTCCACAGGCCAGTCCTTCTTTCTGTCCGGTCCCTTGGGCTTTTTGCCTGGCCGGATCTCCGGTCAGTTGATTCTTTTCCAATACAACCTTTTCAATCCGGTCTTTTCCTGTCAGTTCTACGGGACTCTTCAAAAAATCAACGAAAAATTTCTTTCTTTTTTTCCCCATCCCCAACGAAGAGAACTGCCGCAGAATATCAAAATTTTTTTTGCAGCGCGCGTTCTGCGGGTCCTCCAGCTCTTTGCGGCTGGCCTCATTGATTTCCATATCTATAGGATTGACAACCGCGTCACACTCAGCCAGTTCGCCGAACTCCCTGATCTCCACAGGCGTGAAGGCCGCCTGCGCCGGGCCGCGCCGTCCGATCATGTGAACCTCCTCGACTTTGCTTTCCACCAAAGCCTCCAAGGCGTGCCGGGCAATATCTGTATTCTTAAGCTCGTCGACCGTCTTGCAGAGGATCCGGCAGACATCCATCGCCACATTGCCCTGTCCGATCACAACAGTGACTCGCTGGGACAAATCAAACCGTCGATTGCGATAATCCGGATGTCCGTTGTACCAGGCGACGAATTCTGTGGCCGTGTGACTTCCGGGGAGATCCTCACCCGGGATATCCAGTTTCCGGTCGGTTTCGGCCCCGCAGGCGAATAGGATCGCATCATAAAACTCCCTCAATTCATCCACACGGATGTCCTTGCCAACCGTAACGTTGCCAAAAAATGAGAAACCCGGCCTCTCAGCGGTTTTCTCGTAGACCTTCATCACGTTTTTGATCTTGGCGTGGTCGGGGGCGACCCCATAACGCACGAGACCAAACGGCACCGGCAGACGGTCGAACATATCCACCATCACCTTATGTTCAGATCTCAAAAGGGCCTCGGCGGCGTAAAAACCGCTCGGCCCGGCACCGATGATGGCCGCACGCAGGGGCCTTTGACTTGTCCCAATTCCGTCAGACATCAATTCTCTCCTTCTCCAGAAAATTAGCCTCGAGAAAATAATATTTATAGTTGCATCC
>CAYIQK010000220.1:0-2141 GCA_964365515.1 uncultured Planctomycetales bacterium
GTCGGGACCATCTCCCCTGCCCCTTGGATCATCGTCCATGTCCGGATGTCAACTAAATCCTTGCCCTTGAACTCACGGATCCCGACGCGGATTTCCTGAAACGTGTTTTTCTTGAATGTGGCGACTGTTTTATCCATCGTTGTCCTCCCTAACGAGCCTGCTTCTGCTCATAGTCAATCACCGGCTTGGTCCACGGCGTCTGCTGGTTGATAACTGCCAATTCCAGCGGGCAGGCGTTTGCCGGAATCGACAAGGCAAACATCACCATATCGGCCACCGTTTCCGCCGACATCAGGCGATCTTTCTGATCCTTGGTGATATTCTGCAGATGATCCGTTAAATCGGAGTCGACAACCCCCGGCAGAATCGAAGTGATCTTGATCCCATGGTCGCGCATTTCCCAGAATAGACCTTTAAGAAAAGCACGCAGGCCGACCTTCAGAGAGCTGTACGTCAAAAACGTTTTCGGCACCGGATCGACTAACGTGGAACCGGAAACCATGTTGATGATCGAGCCTTGTTTGCGCTCGATCATGTGATTGATAACAAGACGGATCAGCCGTACATACCCCAAGTAATTCGTGTGGGCCAGGCGCTCAATATCCTCCAGCGGCTGTTTTTCAAACGGATACTGGCTGGAAACGCCGGCGTTATTGACCAGGATGTCGATGGTCTTGAATTCTTTCAAGGCGGTATCAACCAAATTTTGAAGATCCTCCAGCCGGCTGACGTCCGTCGACACGCCAATCACTTTCACGGAATATTTCGCTGTGATTTCGCGGACGGCCTCATCGAGCGTGTCTTTGGTCCTCGCCGCCAGGACGAGGTTCACCCCGCGCTGCGCCAGACGGCCCGCGATGGCCTTGCCGATGCCGCGGCTGGCGCCGGTGATGACGGCATTCTTGCCTTTCAATGGATCCATGACTCCTCCTTCTTGATCGTCCTAATTGTATTTCGGGAAGACCATTTTGACCACAAATAACAAACAAAAAAACAGTATCCCGATCCCCAAAAACGTTAAGCCGAAACTTTTTTCGACAAAATATTTGCTCAAACTGAACCCAATCCCGCCGCTCACAAACCTCACCGACGAATTCAGGCTCGCGATGACCGGCCGGTCTTCATCCGGAAAATCCGTTAAGATGGTCGAAACAGAATTGTGGCTCATAGTCCAGCTGATACCGATGAGCCCCAATACGGCCGTCAAAAAAATCACAGAATAATGCCCGGCCAGGAAAACCACTCCGGCGGATAACCCCGCCAACCCAACGTAACAAGCCGTCAGTCTCCCTTTTTTATCCGAAATGTATCCGCCGATCTGCTGTCCGGCGAGCCCGCAGACAGCGACCAGGATCAGGATCGCGCTGATGGATTGTTTTCCGAGCCCATATTCCTGGTTCAGATAAATCCCATACCATTTGTGCACGGCGTGGTACAAAAAACTCACCACGAAAATAAAAATAAATACCAGACGGATATGGTCTTTATTCAACGCCTTCCAATAATTGACGCTCTCTTTATGGCGGCTGTTGAGTTGCGGAATTTTCATCGCCCACAAACTGATACAATTGACCACAGCAATGAGAAATGGAATGAAAAACAGCCACCGCCAATCTACAGCGCCCATAAAAAACATCCCCACCATCGTGGCGAAAAAACTACAGCCAAAATACGTGCCGACCAAACGCCCGCGGATGTCCTTATCAAAAAACTCACCGATGATCATCAGACTTAAGGGTGTGGAGCTCGAGGCCGCGACCCCCGCGACGACCTGGGACAGCAAGATCTGCTCGAGCGACCGGCTGCAACCGCTCACCAAAGACGCGACCGCGTACGTCGCCATCGCGAACATCAGACAGCGCCGGTACGTGAAAACCCGCGTCAAAGGCGCGTACAAAAGCGCGCCCAAGCCGTAGGGAATCATGTAAAACGGAACAAGCTTCGCCGCCGAGAATTCCGACACCCCCAGCGCCGCGCTGATCTGCGGCAGAGCGGCCGCCACCGCGCCGATATTGAACGAAATCGCGATGTTGCCGAGGCAGATGAGGAAAATGATTTTCTTATGTTCAAAGTTCATGCGAGGGCTTCCTTCTCGATCACTTCCTTAAATATCTTCATATTATCCCGCGAATGCTTGTTGA
>CAYIQK010000221.1:0-2140 GCA_964365515.1 uncultured Planctomycetales bacterium
ACAACCCGCACATCGGGCGCGCGTACACGATGATTTTAACGGCGGCCGGTGTAGTGTAGATTGGCTTTGGGCAGGATGAGAAATTCTTTTTTCCCCAGCCGTCATGTGTTATATTAATGTTTGCCCGCAGGGGCGGGATGAGAACAGAGGGCTGGGAGAATGACCAAAAGCGGTATATTGACTCAAATAGAAAAGAATCAGGAGAAGATCAAAGACCTGGGTGTCAAGCGTATTGCCATTTTCGGGTCGTTCGTTAAAAACAGGCAGACGAAAGGCAGTGATATCGACGTGCTGGTCGAATTCAGGCAGGGAGAGAAAACGTTTGATAATTTTATGGAATTAAGGGTTTTTTTGGGTAAATTGTTCGGCCGGAAAATCGATCTCGTCACTTCACAGGCCCTTAAACCCCGGATGAAGTTGACGGTTTTGAACCAGGCGCGATATGCGAGATTATAGACTTTATCTGGAAGATATCCAGGGTTCCGTTCAAAAGATCGAGAAATTCACGAACGGCCTCACCCTTCAGAAGTTCCAAAAAGACGTTCTTGTCATTGACGCGGTCATTCGCAATCTGGAGGTTATCGGGGAAGCGTCAAAGAACATCCCGGACAAGATCAAAAAGAAATATCCGGATATCGAATGGGAAAAGATAACCGCCTTGAGGAATATCCTCGCTCATGAATATTTCGGTGTCGATCATGAGATTTTGTGGAACATCGTCTCAACCAAGCTGCCCGGCTTGAAGAAGGCGATTAACGCCGCCTTGAAGGCTGCCCCGCCCTTATCATGAATTCACGCCCCACCTTTTACGTCACAACTCCGATTTATTACGTCAATGACAACCCGCACATCGGCCACGCCTACACGACGATCCTGGCGGATGTCTTGAGCCGGTATCACCGCGGCCAGGGGGAAGAGGTGTTCTTTTTGACCGGCTTGGATGAGCACGGCCAAAAGGTCCAACAGGCGGCGCAGAAGCGCGGCGTGCCGGAGCAGCAGCACTGCGATGAGCTATCCCCGCGGTTTTCGAACCTTTGGAAGAAGCTGGAGATCCAAAACGACGATTTTATCCGCACGACCCAGCCGCGGCATATCAAGGCCGTCCAGGCGGCGCTGCAAAAAGTGTACGATGCCGGCGACGTTTACTCCGACGAGTATGAAGGATGGTATTCGGTCGCCGAAGAGCGGCTGGTCTACAAGTCCGAGGCTGAGAAAATTTTGAAAGATTGCGAGCGGTTCTGGGAGTTTGTGCGAGAACAACTGCCCAAGGGCTGATGCTTAGCCTACGGCAACACCAGATGTTGTCCTAAGAAAGTATTTGAGTTTTCTAAAGTCGCAGTTCATGTTTCTCAAAATATAAAAATGCGCCAAATACGAACAGTTGACAAAAAGTCATGACGGTATATACTACAAGTGTATACCAACGGAGGTGGCAATGAAAGTCCTGTCGTTAAAGCTCAAAGACGAGGTATTCAGCGAGGCCGAGAAGCTGATTGAAAAGATCCATGTTTCCCGCAACGCCTACATCAACCAGGCGCTGACTTTCTATAATAAAGTCAATAAACGGCGGCTGTTGCGTAAACAGCTGGAGAGAGAGTCCAGGGAAACCCGGGCGGTTTCGCTGGAAGTGCTTCGCGAGATGGAAAAACTCGATGATGATTCCGGCGTATGAAGATCGAGAAGTTCAATATTTATCTGGCTGATCTTAATCCCCGGGTGGGGACCGAGCCCGGCAAGGTCAGGCCTGTTGTTGTTATCCAAACCGACCTTCTTAATGGCATTCACCCCAGTACGATCATTTGTCCGATCACGACCAAAGTCATTAAAGACGCGGATGTTTTAAGGGTTCACGTCAGCGGCCGGGAATCCGGGCTTGCGGCCGAATCCGATATTCTCGTCGATCAAATCCGCGCGATTGATAACCGCCGGTTCAAGAAACATGTCGGCCGCCTTTCGCGGCCGCAGCAGGATAAGCTTTTGGACAATTTACGGATTTTGATTATTGAGTAAACCCGCCGGAACACCGGGTGTTGCCGCGGGGCACGGCCCAGCGGGATTTGGAAGAATTGGCAGGGAAAAGCGTTATCTGAGAAAGGAGAAACTTGTGGGCAAATATAAATTAAACAAAAAAGTTGTAGTC
>CAYIQK010000222.1:0-2128 GCA_964365515.1 uncultured Planctomycetales bacterium
CAGATTTCTCCAACTTTCTGGAACAAATCGAATTGCGCTTTTTCGTCTTCCCCGATTGTCCTCGCAAAGATGCTCATGCGTTACTTCGCCGGCGTCACCTGGACGCCTTTTTCCTTCAATTGGTTGAAGGCATCGATCATCTTTTGAAAGTGGGCGTTTAAGGGATGGCCAGGATTTTGTTCGATGATCCCGCGATAGATATGGACGGCCGCGTCGTAATCCTTCAGCTGGTAGGTCGAAACAATGTTGATTGTTTTGATGATCGTGTCGGCGGTCTTGGCAGTCATGTATTCACCATGGGCATATTTCTGCAGAATCTCTCCCAAGGTATTGATAGCCTCGGTCCAATGTTTCTGATCCAGATAGCAGTTGGAAAGATACCGTAAGGCATTATACCCGGCCGGTGAAGCAGGGTTCTCAGAGGCGATCTTCCGATAATACACAATGGCCTTTTCATAGGCATCGACGGTCTGCTGGTAATCATTGAGGCTTTTGTGGTAATTGGCGATATAAATCGGTATGCCTAAGGCGGCCGGGGTGAGAGGATAACTTTTCAAGATTTGATCATAAATTTTATAGGCTTGGGGCCAGTTATCTTGAACCTCATAGGTTTTGGCAACGGCGGCCATGGCCTCGGCGTGCAATTCTTTTTTTTGCGGATAGATCTCAATGATTTCGTAAAATTTCTTTCTGGCCGTTTCATAATCTTTTTTCAAGAAATACACGCGCCCCACCAAAAACCGCAGGCCTTCGGTCAAGCGCGACTGCGGGTATTTGTCAATGATCTTCTGATATCCCGCAATCACGTCTTCGAAGGTTTGTTCAGGAATGACATTGGGATCTTTGATGATATCAAAATACTGTTTATGAACCTTCCACACCTTTTGCTCGATGGCGTAGTCGCTTTGAGAGTCTAAGGACGAAAGAGTGATGAAAATACCCGCCAAAATCACGGCATAGGCAATCAGTGTTTTTTTCATTGCGCCTCTTTTTTCATCAAATAATAGGTGGCCAATGCCGTGTAGATGGCGGCATCGATGAAAAGCATCACCAGGACACTCAAAACCATGAGGGCCAGCTTGAGCTCCTGAAACGTCATGTCCATCGATGACCCAAAATTATTTCTCAATAAGAGAACCGGCACATAAAACAGCGTTGGAATCAGAATGACGACAAAAAGAAACCAAAATGATTTCCAAAGATACCGAAAGTTGATGAGCAGTGCAGGGACAATTTTCTTGCGGTCGATCACGATCGCCGGAAAGACAAAGGCGAATACAGTCGTCACCAAAACACCGATCAATAAATTGTAGTATGGGAGCCCATAAAGAACGATTGCCTTGATCACGTAAAAGATACCGGTTTGGGATTGGATTTGAACGGCCCGCCTGACAATCAATCCCAGGATTCCTGTCAGTCCGTAGAAGACCGCGAAGGTGATGATGGCGGCCAGGGCAATGTGGACATATTGCGGCAAAGTCTCGCGCGCAGCGCTTGAAAGGTTTGTTTTTTTGCTGCTATTGAGATTGGCGATGATCGCTATGGCAACGGCTGTTAGAAAACTCCCGATGAAGATGTAAATGAAATATTGGGCGATCTGAAACCATTTCGGCAGGATCATGAAGCTGTGGGGATAATGCAGATAGATCTCCCCTTCCAACCGGCGGATCACGGGGCCAAAAAATCGGACCAGAGGAAAACGAGGCGAGAAATAAATGATCTCAATGACCAGCAATTGAATGAACGCGATGGTTGCAAACGGGAATAAAATGACGGGATTCACCACGCAGGAATTGACGGATTCCCGAAGAAGTGAAAAGAGTTGTCGGTTGGGACTTTTGGCGTTCATGGGGTTGTAATCGTTATTACCGTTATACTAAGTTATTATCTATGAACGAATTAGAAAAAATCTTAGCATAACCCCTGATCAGTGTCAATGGATCTTTTGAAGAATATGTGTTCCGCGATGAATCAAAAAATAAGGCAGATTATCATTCAATAATCTGCCTTATTTTTTGCCTCCTTTATACGAAGGTATTCAATTTGTGATGTGGAACTTACATCCGTACGGATTTTATTAGCTTTGCTTCCTTCTCCTGAAACCAAGCATGCCAATGATTCCACTGCC
>CAYIQK010000223.1:0-2105 GCA_964365515.1 uncultured Planctomycetales bacterium
AAGCAAATCCCTCATCGTCGAAAACAGTTCGTCCTCATTGCTGATCTGCGAGAGGGCGCCGGTCTTCGCGAAGATCTGTATCACATCCCTGAAATTTTGCGTCATGGGGCCCACAACGGTTGCCTTTCCGAGACTTAAGGGTTCCAGCATGTTCTGTCCCCCGCCGACCTTCAACGATTTCCCAACAAAAACAACATCGGCCAAACCATACAAATCACGCAGGTGTCCGATGGTATCAACGACCACCACCGCGTTGGGGTCAATTCCGATCCCTGGAAGCTGTGAAAACTTAACCGGCTTCAATCCGTTATCATTGACCAGAACAACGATCTCATCCGCCCTGTGCGCATGCCGGGGGGCGATTACAAGACGCAAATCAGGGAACTCAATGACAAGACGTTGATAAACCCTCACAACGATCTCCTCCTCCCCGGGATGTGTACTGCCGGCGATGAACAACTGGTCTTTGTCCTTAAAACCCAAGTCTTTTTTTTCAAGGGCCGCGGTGCCGCTGAGATCGTCAAATTTCAGATTTCCGGCAACACGCACTCTTTCACGATCAGCCCCAAGCCGGATGATCCGATCGGCATCCAGCCGGCTTTGCATGCAAAACAGCCGGACACACTTCAAGATGTGAGTCATGACAAATGGGATCTTCCGATAACCGGCAAACGCCCGATCGGATATCCGGCCGTTGATCAATACGATAGGAATCCGCCCGGCTCGAAGGAACGAATACAGGTTCGGCCAGATCTCCGTCTCCGCGCAGATGTACATCTGGGGCCTGATGATTTTGATGTATCGACGGACAACCCAGCTGAAATCCACAGGGGCATAGATCACAACAGCCTCATCCTTGAGCTTGGACCCGGCAAGTTGATTCCCCGTTGACGTCACCGTGGAAAGAACAATGGTGTATTCCGGCAATCTTTCCCGGACCACACGGATCAGGTTCAAAACCGCCAGCACCTCGCCGACACTCACCGCGTGGATCCAGATTGTTTTTTTTCCTTTGAGCGCCTGCGGCAGCGCCAAAGGGAAAAACCCAAAACGGCTGCAAAATCCCTCACGCCCCTTGCCGCGGATCAGAAGGTATGGCAAGTATGCGGCCGCAAAAATCAAAAATGCAATATCGTAAAGGATAAACACCCAACGGCTCCCGTTTTCAGGCTCGAGGGTGGGCCTGGTCATAAACTTTTTTCAGCCTGTCTGTCGTAATGTGGGTATAGATTTGTGTCGTGGACAGATTGACATGCCCCAACAGTTCCTGGACACAGCGCAGATCAGCCCCCCGGTCCAGCAGATGCGTCGCGAAGGTGTGTCTAAGGACATGCGGAGAGATATGGTACGACAAACCGGCCGTTTGGATATACTTGTCGAGGATGTTGCGCACACCCCGGTCCGATAAACGTCCGCCGCTTTTGTTTAAAAAAAGAACATTGGAAGACTGCGTCCGGTGATCCAGATAATCTTTGATGGCCTCCAAGGCCTTGGAACCAATGGGGACCAATCGCTCTTTCTTCCCTTTCCCGGAAACCTTGACGATGTTGCCGATCAAATCCACATGATGAACATCCAAGCCCACCAACTCGCTCACACGGATCCCTGTGCTGTAAAACGTCTCTAAAATCGCCCTGTCTCTTTTCCCTGCGGTTTTGTCCGTTGACGGGCTTTCGATGAATCGGGTGATTTCCTCCTCGGTCAAAAACTTAGGCAGCCGTTTCTCCCTTTTCGGAGACATCAAAAGGACCGCGGGATTATTTTTGATCAAACCTTCCCGGTGAAGGAACTTGAAGAAACTCCTCATCGAAGAAAGTTTCCTGGCGATACTGCGGGGAGCATAGTGCCTGGTCCTCAATTGGGCAAGAAACCTTCTCAGAAGCAGATAGTCGATTTTCTCCGGCGCAATGGATCCAACGAAGCCGATGAATTCTTTCAGGTCAGCCCTGTAGTTGAGGATCGTGTGATGGGAGTCATTTTTCTCGACCTCCAGGTAAGTCACGAATTTGCTGATGTAACGATCCATATGTCGAAACCCGCCTTCACGGTTTTTCAGGAAGTTCCCGCGTCACATACGTGCATTTCGGATAATTGCTGCATCCATA
>CAYIQK010000224.1:0-2104 GCA_964365515.1 uncultured Planctomycetales bacterium
CGCGGGCGACCGGCAGGATCTGCGCGATCCCCGGGCCTGTGGCGACACAAACAATGGTTCCGAACTTTTCAACGCGGCTGGCCTCCCCCAAGGGCCCCAGAATAGAATAGACCATTTCGTTGATGGGCATCTCTCCCAGTTTTCTGGCGGACGGACTTGACTCATGGACAATGAGCGTAATCACCCCCCTGCCCGCGTCCATATCCACAACTGTCAGAGAAACGGGGTTGTCTCCCTCCTCGGCGCAGATACGGACAAACTGACCCGCCTTGACCTTGGCGGCGATCATCGGGGCCCGGATCTCCAAACGCCTGATATCCGGCGACAAAATCTGTCTGTTGACAATTTCAAAGTCCATAGGTCACGATTTCCGAAGCGCCCTCATCAGTTCCCGACAAGGCAAGGTGTTCAAAACATCCTCCGGCCCAAGCCATCCCCGCCGGGCAATCGAGACGCCGAATCGCAGGAAATCCATATGTTCGATCCTGTGGGCGTCGGTGCTGATCACAAACCTCACTCCCTGTTTCCTGGCAAAATACACGTTGGCCGAATTGAGATCCATCCGCACCGGAAAGGCGTTGATCTCCAGGAAAACGTTGTGAGCGGATGCGGCGGCGCAGACCTCCTTGAAATCCATCTGATACGCCTCGCGCTTGCCGATGTGCACGCCCGTCGGATGCGCGATCCCGTGAACATGCTTATTCTCGCACGCCCTGACCAACCGCTTGGTCAACTGCTGAGGGCTCTGCTCAAATCCGCTGTGGATCGCCGCGATCACGATGTCAAACTCGTTTAAGATTTTCTCATTGTAATCGAGATTGCCGTCACTGTCTATTTCTACTTCCGTTCCAAACAAGACGCGGAAATTCCGCATTTTGCTGTTCAATTCCTCAATCTCGGCCTTCTTTTTCTTCAAATTTTCTTCACAAACGCCTCCGGCCACCTTCAGCCGCGGGGAGTGATCGCTGACGGCTAAATACTGGTATCCTTTTTTCTGGGCCGCTGAGGCCATCTCGGCAACCGTGTTGTGCCCATCCGACCAGACGGAGTGGACATGAAGATCGCCTTTGATGTCCTTTTGTTCAACTAACGCGGGGACGGGCCGCGGCCTGTCCCCGCAAAATCGGTCAAACAATTCCTTTTCGCCGATTTCCTCACGCAGTTCCGGCGGAACATACGGCAATCCCAGGGCATGGAAACACTCTTCTTCCGTCCCGCCGGCAAACCATTCTTCAGCCTCTTTCTCAATTTTAAAGATCCCGTATTCATTGACCTTCATCTGCTCTTTGATGGCAATCTGCCTCAACTTGATATTGAAACTTTTCGAACCCGTGAAATAAAGCAGGGCCGCCCCGAAACTCCTGGGATGAACCACCCTCACATCAACCTGAACATTGTCCTTCGTCAGGATCGAGGATTTGGTCTCGCCGTGGGCATTGATGTTGTGCACCCGCGGCAGATGTACGAAGGCGTCCATCACCTCCTGAGGGCGCGCCGAATCCACAAGGATATCAATATCGCGGACGGTCTCACAGCCGCGGCGCAGACTCCCCGCCGCCGAGATCCGGTTGACCGCCGGCAATTTCTCAAGAGCACCGATGAATTCCCCGGCCGTCCGGGTGGCTGCGGCTAAATCCATCCGCTCCTGCCCCTGACGCACCAAATTGATCCCTTTGAGAATATTCTCGACGGTTTTTTCTTTGATGCCAGGCAGGCTCAGCAGACGCCCCGACTGCGCGGCCTTGCGCAGATCTTCCGTATTCTTGATCTTCAACCGGTCAAAAAACAACTTAGCCTTCTTGGGGCCCACAGATGGAATTTGAACAATGTCCAAAATGCTTTCGGGGATTTCCTCAATGAGCTTTTCGTAGGCCTCAATCTTTCCTGTGTCCAGGTACCGGGTGATTTTCTCTTCGATGGCATTTCCTATCCCGGGGATCTCAAAAAGACGTTTTTCTTTGCACAGAAGTTCAATGTCTTCGGAAAGGTTTGAGATATGTTCGGCGGCTTTGAAATAGGCCCGGATCTTGAAGACGATTTCTCCTTTGATCTCAAGGAGAGTCCCCATCCGTGTCAGGATATCAACGACTTCTTTATTCTTCAT
>CAYIQK010000225.1:0-2062 GCA_964365515.1 uncultured Planctomycetales bacterium
TCACGGCCTTTGATGTCATGATCATTCTCTTTTTGCAGTATAAAGGGTTTCGGCTTGTGGAATGTATCGTGGCCAGCCTGATCCTCATTATCGGGGGATGTTTTGCTTATGAGATGCTGGCATTCCATCCTTCGATGGTGGGCATTATGAAGGGTCTGATCCCTAGCCCGCAGGTTGTTGTTAATCCGGAAATGCTTTATATCGCAATCGGCATCCTGGGGGCCACGGTCATGCCCCACAACCTGTACCTGCATTCGAGCATCGTCCAGACGCGGGCCTTTGAACGTAACGACACGGGCAAGGCCATGGCGGTTCGTTTCGCCACGATTGATTCAACGGTCGCGCTTCTGTGCGCTTTTTTCATCAACGCCGCTATATTGATCTTGAGCGCTGCCGCTTTCCACGGGACGCCGCATGAGAGCGTGGCGGACATCGGCGACGCCTATAATCTCTTAACACCCGTTTTGGGTGTTCCCTTTGCCAGCCTTTTATTTGCTGTTGCACTTTTGGCTTCGGGTCAGAATTCCACTTTGACCGGTACACTTGCCGGGCAGATCGTGATGGAAGGGTTTCTCGAGATCCGTTTGCGGCCGTGGCTGCGCCGGCTCATCACGCGCCTGGTGGCCATTGTGCCCGCGGTCATTGTTGCGGCAATGTTTGGTGAAAAAGGCGTTGGCGAACTCTTGATCTTGAGCCAGGTCATCCTGTCATTGCAGTTGAGCTTTGCGGTCGTGCCGCTGGTATTGTTTACCAGCGACAAGAAAAAAATGGGTCGCTTTGTGAACGCTTTTTGGTTAAAATGTCTGGCAGCAAGCGTGACGTTGATCATCATCATTTTAAACCTGTACTTGTTGTGGCAAACGTTCAAGGAAAGGGTATTGTAGAGCTATGTTCAAACAGATTTTAGTCCCGCTGGAGAATTCTCCTACGGATAAAGTCATCCTGGACCACATCCGGCCGCTGGCCAAATTGACCAAGGCCAGCCTTATTTTGGTGCACGTGGCCGATGGGTTCGCGGCCCGTTTGCAGGACCAGCTGAATCTGGCAGATTCCGAAGAGATCAAAAAAGACCGTAACTATCTGGAATCCTGCCGCAAGGCGCTTGTCGAGGAAGGATTCCTAGTGAAAACACATCTGGTGCGCGGCGAGCCCACGGACCAGATTCTGGCCATCGCCGAAAAGGACCAGTGTGACTTGATCGCCATGTCCACTCACGGTCACCGGTTCATCAAGGATTTCCTTCTGGGGAGCGTTGCCGAAGGCATCCGTCACCGCACGTCCATTCCCATTCTTATGATCCGCGCGCCCGGCGCGCCCCAATAGCTCTCTTGATTTTACTTCATTTTAAGTTTATGCTAATAGCCATGATTGAACCGAAACAAAAATCGATGGAAAAGGATGTGAAGCCAATCACCACGGATTTGAGTTACCCGCCCTTTTCCGGTTCCAAGAAAATTTATAAATCAGGAAAATTATTTACTGATGTCCGCGTGCCTTTGCGCGCCGTGGAAACATCCGATGGAGGTTCCGTCGAAATTTATGACACCTCCGGAGCGTATACGGATCCCCAGGCCGCCATTGACATCACGCGAGGCCTGACGGCCTTGCGGAACAATTGGATTCGCAGTCGCGGCGATACCGCGGAACTGCCTGAGGCGGCATCTTCCGATCGAAGGCAGTTGGAAAAAGATCCCCATGTCAAGGAGGTTAGATTCCCTGTCTTGCGTAAATCATTTCGGGCGAAGGCGGGCCGCAATATCACGCAAATGCATTACGCCAAATCCGGGACAGTCACGCCGGAGATGGAATTTGTCGCGATCCGCGAGCAATGTTCCCCCGAATTCGTCCGCGATGAAGTGGCCCGCGGAAGGGCGATCATTCCCTCCAACATCAATCATCCCGAGGCGGAACCCATGGTGATCGGCCGCAGTTTTCTCATCAAGATCAACGCCAATATCGGTAATTCGGCGATCAGCTCAAGCATTGCTGAAGAAGTCGAGAAGATGACCTGGGCGATCCGCTGGGGCGGGGACACGGTGATGGACCTTTCGACGGGCAAGCA
>CAYIQK010000226.1:0-2058 GCA_964365515.1 uncultured Planctomycetales bacterium
CTTTAAGCCTTCCGGAAGGTTCGACGGGGAAATATACGCCGTTGGCGCAAGCGATCCGTGGCACCGCGTTTCCTTCGGGATGGAAGGGCAAGGGCCTTATCTTCGGGGAAAAGGGCGCGCGCGGCCGGGCGTTTAAGGAATGGGGAATCGGGACGTCTTATGTGTTCACGGACGCGAAGATGTGGGGGTCGAAGGATAATACCATTGTCCAGGCTCTTTCCAAGCTGATTAAAAGAGTCCATAAAGGCTCCTCTGACATTGCCACTATTCCCATCGAGGTGGCTGAAGAACTTGCCGGCAAAGGCGTTGCCGAGATAATCGAAGGTGGGCATTTCAGGATTAACTTGGATAAATTGGACACGCTTGTGGTAGAAGGCAAATTAACCCAAGAGGAGAAAACAGCGCTTGATCAACTCAAGGGTGAGGTGATTAAGATTGCCGATGGGGAGGAACAGGTCATTGTGGGGAAATGGAGTGAGAAAGATAAAAATGGAAAACAAGTTCTTTATGCAACGAATGATAAAGGTGAGCCCACAGAAATAGAACTCGCCGAGATGGATGACAATAAGATCACCATTTTCTTAGGGTCAGAGGAGAAGGGGGCGATGGATACGGCCTTTATGCACATGATGGAAGGCGCCATTGAGGTTCCGGGCATGCAACGCAGAACCACCTCAGAGGTGGCGTGGGGTAATACCATGCAACAGGGTTATGTTTTTGACGTGGATGGCGAAAAAGACGCCTCGGTGATGGAGTCGAGAGTTGACATGTTTGATGTCCGTAGGCCGGCCTTTACCATGCCCACGCCGGAGAATATGAAAGGGGGGTTTGTCCAGGAAAAGAGCAGTGATGAGTGGAAAATTTTCATAACCCCCCATTTTGATCGGTCTCAGGATGTGATGGATTATATCCAAAAAATTGTCGGCATTGCGGCGGCCGAGGGTAAGGAGGTTAAGGCAAAAGCCGCCGAGACCGTTAAAGCCTTGAACGTGTTTACTATTTTAATGGAACGCCGGAACAACAGGACGGCAGGTGCGTTCATAGATTGGGAAACTAATCCTCTTGGACTAGACGGTACACTCTGGGAAATTATTGAAAAAGTCACAGAAAATCCAGAAAATCATGAGGGATCTTCTGACCCCATTGCCGGCGAAAGGGAACAGTTCGATATAGCAGTGGCCAAGATTGTTTACGGCATGGAGGAGGCCGAGGCAAAGGCATGGGTGAAATATCAAGGAGCGGTCAGAAAAACCCAAGATTCGATGCTGAAATCCCCTACAGAAATTACGACCCAGGTGCTGAATTACTTAGGAGAGAGCAAGGGTTTGCCGGCTCAAGAAATTCTGGCGCACATCGACAGTGGCACGCGGTTTCTTGCCGGCCAGCCCGGCCATGTGACGGATACGACCCTGATTGATTCGCCGCTAGGGCCGCTGATGTATTTCAACGCTGAGACGCAAGGCAGTGACGGACATGACAAGTTAAGTCCGCTGGCGGCCACGCTGGCCTTTGTGACGGACCCGGGCATGGTGCCGAGTGCTATCAGGCTTAATGCCGCCGGGACCGGGATTGTTTCATTAGGGCTGGGCGCCCAACTTTATCACTACAAAGCCGACGGCAACGCGCGTATAGGCCTCTCCGCCTTTTATGACGGCAAACCCCTCGGCCAGACAGTGACGGCGGACGGCCAGCATAACTCTCTTGTGATTGAGGGCTTTGGCATCCTTTCCCCCAACGCGCCGGGCAGGGATGGGTTTATCAGCAAAGACAGCTTTATCCTCACCGACGCCGAGATGCAAGGCATCCCCGAGCAGAAAGGTTATACCGGCGGGGAATTGAGCATTATCAAGATGTTGTTTACAGACAAAGATCGCGAGGAAGTAAGAAGGAGGGCCATTCCGATGGGGGGCGGCCAGGGAACTGTGGCCGTAACGGAGGCGTATCAGGATGGCAGATACAGCGGTATCGCGCAGGTGGAGAGGGGTGAGTTTAACTTCAACAACGGTGAACTTGCCTACGCCGTCAAGGCCAAAGGCGATTACGTCCAGCCGGAACTGT
>CAYIQK010000227.1:0-2035 GCA_964365515.1 uncultured Planctomycetales bacterium
AGTTGAGCAACATGTTTTTCTTTATGACACAGTTAGTCCAGATACGTCCGATCCTAAACGCCCAGGGAAAGGACATCAACACCGAAGAAATCAAGCGGGTATCGAAAGAATTTGGCTGGGACCCGGAGAAACTTTTGGTCGAGTACCAGCCACAGCTCGCGCCAAGCGTTCCGACGCCCGGAGGCGAGGTCATCAGCCCCGAGGAGGACGCGGCGCGGCAGGCGGAAGCGGAGGCGGTAGCCGGAGGAGGGCAATGATTGATTTTCTGATATTTTATTCACAACATAGAACATGGGGATTGCAAGGATGTTGGCAGGAATGGCGGTTGCGGAGATTATTGGCAAGCGCAAATGAAGCACGTCGCAGGTTATATTTTGATAGTTTGGAGAATGAGAATCCATATTTTAAAGTACTTAAAAAATCTGGAGCAGTAAATGCCGGCCCTTGAAATCGACTATATCTGTCAATCCTGCGGCGAAGAGTCCGGCCCAGGAAACAAAGGCATGATATGCGAACACTGCGGCGGGAAGCTAATCGGCATCGGCGGGCCTGGAATCAACGGGACACGGGACGGTTTTGGTATTAAAAAATCTTTCCGTGACGTTGATGGAAATAACGTGGACAACTGGCGGACATGGGAAAAAGCGGGGTATCGAGACCCTTTATCGGTGCATAGAAACCACGATGTGAAGGAAAAAATCAAAGAGAAAATCAACAAAATAAAAAAGAAGGGGTAAGGCAATGGCAAAAGACCAGATCGTTAAAGAAATCGAAAAATCATTGACAAAGAAAGTTTCAGTCAAAGTCTACGCTTATTCCAGCTATCTCCAACAAGCGCAGAAAGAAGTCCCCCAGGATGATACCTGGAATCGGGCGCACGAGTTGCTTTTTGAAGACCAGCTGGCGGCCGGCCGGAAGTTTTTATGCACCGCTTCAAAGGGCGGGGAAACCAGGTTTATCTTCGCGGAGGGAGCATGAGCGAAGGTGGAAACGGAGAAATCCTTAAGAAAGAAGAACCGCCGACTTCCCTGGAAATGCGGATCGTCATGGAGGTCGGACAGCCGACTAAAGTTCACTTTCCCCTGCTTGCCGACAAGATGTCAACCTACGGCTTTCTTAAAATAGCTGAGAAAACCCTGGACGATTTCTATAAACGGCAGGAGTCGAAAATAATCCCGGCGAAAGGAAACATGCTAGACTGGGCGAGGCGGAAGAAGTGATAATTCAAAAACTGTTCTCAAACATTCTTGCCCTGGCTGTTGTGGCGTTATTCGGTAAGGTTTACTTCGCCGAAACGGTCATTGAGATGGATTCGCTCAAGGAAATTAAGGGGACGTTGATAAGGCAGGGTGTCAATCCGGAACGATGTTTGACCTGGGCGTTCGGAGAGGATTGGGACAAGGTCGAAATCAAAAGATTGAACGATGTCTGGAACAGCAGGCATCCGGGGTCTTTCACGTTTTACAGCACCGATGAAAAACACGCTGTCTTTAAAAAGATAGCAAAAGAATGTCAGGGGGTTTAAATGTTTCCTATAGAACCGCATGATTGTGGCATGATTTTTTTCTTTATTCTGGCAGTGTGTTTTTTCTTATATATCGGGGTGATTACTCTTATTACGCCGATTGTCCTTGTCTTTTGTTTAATATCAAGTTTTTTTATATGGTCACTGCTCTGCATGTAAAGGGGTTTAAATGGCCGTTCTTCTATTCCCGCAAAATACTTATGACGCCTTAAAAACTAAAGGCAAATTGCCGCTTGGGGCACAGAGTGTGCCTGCCGGGCCCGCACCCACGCCCAATACCGGAGCGATAGCCCCGCCAGCCCTGCCACAGCCTGCTTCTCGGCCGTTCCAGGAGCGTTTGGCAGAGAAGCCGGTAAGTCCGGCGATGCCTATGGGCGGGGCGTTACCACCCGCAGCTGTACCGCGCGCACCTTCAGCCATATCACAACCGTCAGCACAGCCTTTTTCAAAGTCAGGACAGCCCGGGATCCCGTACGTTGACCAGGACAAAATGGCATGGGAGAGTTTACC
>CAYIQK010000228.1:0-2016 GCA_964365515.1 uncultured Planctomycetales bacterium
AATTTTCTAAGCATGGATTTTTCCTCCTCGCATTTCAATGCCAACTTGTTCTTAAGAGACTGCTCCCTTCGTTCAGATAAAACGCATTAATCCGAAAGGGTATACGAGTTGCTCAGACGAGATCCAATGACATTCATCTGATTGGACACGCCGGTTATCGCGCTATTATAACCCTGATTAAAAGCCCCCGACCCCACAAATATGAGGATGGCGGCAATCACCGCGGCTACAAGAACGATATACTCAATGGTACTCTGCCCCTTTTTTCTGCCCCTGGAGCGGCCTTGAGGGGATTTCACCACATTTCGTTTTAGCATTATTGTTCCTCCTTAACGGTGGACTATAGACTATCGACGATAGACTATAGGCTGTCGTAAAATTACTCGTTTTGGAATTCTTCTTCAATCATCTGTTGGGTGGATTGAACCGACCGGAACACGTAGGTGCTCATCGCAATCACAGCAGCAGACACAACAGCCGCGACCATGGCATATTCGATTAGGCTTTGTCCTTTTTTTGGATTTTTGAACTTTTGCACCAGCCACATCGCGGCCACCTCTCGTGTTTTAACAGACAACCGTGCCCTCCTGCCATTTGCAGAGAACGCTCACGAGCGTTCCCTACCATTGTTCCGACAGGGAAATTCCCAAGGGCTCTATTGTCCCCCAATAAAATTTCATTGGGGGACACCCGCGGCATCGCTCAAAGCGGCGTCGCGGGATCAACACCTCACGGTGTAAGAAACAAAGAACGGGAGGGAACGGATATATCCGTTCCCTAACTGTGAGCGTCAAAAGTATAACATATGAGAAACCCCTGTCAAGCCTCTTTCTCCAAAAAAACCAACACCCTGCGCCCCTGAAAATCCGTGATCATGCCTTCATTCAATTTGCGGACAGCATTCTCAAGTGCCGCGGCATAGGGATGGATTGACGGCACCCGCAGGTCAACGGACAAACAATTGTCTTCGATGCGGCAATACCCGGGAATATCGCAGATTGTTGAAAACAGTGAAGTTAAATCACCGCCCGCGAATGAGTCCGGAAAAAATAATTTTCCTCCATACCGGCGTAATGCCCCTGCAAAATCCAGGAATATATCAGAAAGTGTCTCTGACTCCTCCCCATAGACGGAAAACGCTTTCTCCTTTTCCTTTAAGGAAGAGAAAACAGTGCTTTCCCCCAGATTTGGCCACCTCATGAGAAAATCAAACACAATCTCCTCAGATCTCTTTGCGCCATCATTCGTTAGAATGACTACCTGAGGCTCGTACCGATCGGCATCAAAAACAATAACACCTCCCAAAGCATCAATGCCACGGAACTCCGGCGGGAGGGAATCCGTCTTTAACTCTTTGAAATATAACAATTTATCCAATCGCTCATGGTAGAATTTCTGGGAGCCGCTAAAAATCATGTTATTTGACAAATCATCAAACATCTTCTGTCCAGGCCAAATACCTGTCATAAAAGAACGTTTCTTGGATGGAAGAGTTGAAAACTCCGCGAGACAATCCTCATTCGGACCTAAAACAGCCACATGGGTTATGGCTTTATCTTCACGGCCGTCAAATGCCGCAGACAGATCAGATATCAGTCGATTCCCTTCTTCTTCCGGGATGGCATATAATATCAAACTCTGATTGTTGCTGATCAGAAAACGGGATAACATCGTCATGGCTTTGTTGATCGGGGAGGAAAAATGAGCCGGCACCCGGGGTTTCCACAAGGAGACACATTGGGGATCCATCAGCATTGTTGTCCCGTCCTTCAGAAGCAGCCGCAAACTGCCGGCTTGCGTAAAAATCTGTTCCTTGGCGAGACTGTATTCAATCAGAAGTTCATCCGACGGAGAAAATGTTTTTGTCCAATCCCACAATGCAGGTGTCTGCATCTGCCCTTCGCTGAGCACCCACAACCCATGATTCTGAAATCGCGCAAGGTCATCAACTCCTCCAGCACCCAGCCCTTCGCTCCGCTTAGGACGTCGGCTCACTGTGTTCGCCTCCAGCCCTTC
>CAYIQK010000229.1:0-2016 GCA_964365515.1 uncultured Planctomycetales bacterium
TTCCATTTTTATCTCATAGTTTTTCCGGAGTTTTTCCGGGTCCGGTTATTCCGGGCGGTTATTCCGGGGACGTGTAACGCAACCTTAATTTTACTCCATCAGTTCGGGGCCCGTTACACGTCCCCCGATTTGCGTGTGCTCTCCCGGGGCGATTTCCACTATTTGATATCCACCTCGGGTTTCCATCGCATGATTTCGTTGACGGATACCACGCGGCCGTCTTGATCCGTCATCGTTACCTCATCCTCCATAACCGCTGATTTCTCCGGAAGGTCGTTTGACCTTTCCATCAACGGATTGATGATGAGCGCCTTAACGATGAGAAAGCCAAGGGATCCGCCGATCAAAACCAATTTCCAATGTTTCATGACCGTGTATCTTTCTCCATCATGGCATTTCCGGAACATTCAATACAAGATCAAGCGCGACATCCAAATCCGCGATAACGACCGTCTGACTCCTGGGGACAAATCCCTCCCGGGAAGCGGTAATGGTATACGTACCCGAAGGCAATTCGCCTTTGAAATAACGGCCGCTGTAATCTGTGGATGACTAAATCCGTGACAGGGACTAATTGTCACCCCAAAATCCACCCCTGTCACTGTTTTTAGTCGCCGCACGGCCGATTCCTGGATTACCGTTGCGATCCGGGGCTCCTTAAGATCTCTCCCAGCTTTTTCAGTTCTTTCTTGCCGTAACAACGCGTCAAACGCTTAAGCAAAGGCCGGTCGATCTTCTCAGGGGATACCTGCAGTGCCCCGAGGACATCCTCGATATCTTTGGCGCCGCCGGCGAAGATCTTCATGGCGATAAAATCTTCGATGCCGATGAGCTTTATTTTCGCGCGCAGGAAAGAGGCCGTCCTGACCCGCCCAAACACATCTTCGGTCATCCCGCTTATGCCGATCAAAAGGTCCACGCGGTTCCTGAATTTATCCTCGATATTAATGACGCAGCGGATGGGGTCGCGCGAATCGCCGCGCGTGAGCACGGTCTTGAGACCGTCTTTTTTCAAAGCGGACAAAAGCGGGTGGAGCTTCTCTTCGCCGTCGCCCAGAGAAATGACCGCGTCGGCATCCGAGCTGGCCCGGACCACCCCGTAAAAGGAAGCGGCAAAGGCGCCGACAATGGCGTAGGGAACGTGCCGCTCATTCAAGAACTTGATCACCTTCAAAAGGAGAAGCGACGACTGGCCGGGACCACGGATCTTCATTTTTAAGGACGGGTGTTTTTGCGCGCGGGGGAGGTTGCGGGCCGGCGGCGCAGCGATCTTCCGGCTTGATAGACCTCGTGGATCAAGCGGGAATGGTTGAAGAAAGCGATGAGCCGTTCTTCCGGCTTCATGGCCTTATAAAGCTCTACCAAGGCTGCGCGATCTTTTCTTAAAGTACCTGATATCATGGAGTTAATATAACATATTAATCGACGCTATTCAATGAACCATTCTGTTACTCCAACAATAACTGTTCTCTCCCGGGGCCCGTCACACACCCGACTTCTTTGTATTATTTGCGCTCCTTCACAAAAAGCGGCACTGACGCCTTCTGTTGCCCATCAATCGCCAAATCAATCGAATACTCTCCAAATTTCTCCAGCCTTAATCCTTGAATGTTCAAAATCAAATTTGCCGCGCCGGAACCCTGTTCATCGACGAAATTTATTGTCATAGCGCCTTGCGCGGCAGGGATAACGCTTTTTCCATCACTATCAATAAAATGGACTACCACCTTGTGCTCTCCTCGTTCAATTTTTTCAAATCGAGCCCTCAAAGCAATCGCGCATTGAGGATGGACCACCGGAGTCTTGGGTGTCCAGATCGTATCAAACGCGCCAAGCATGCCAAGTTTTCCAAAATCTCCAGTTGCCGCGTCGCATAAAGCAAAAATTTCTATTCTCATCTTAACCTCCCGCGCCCGTTATAGAACAATTTTCCCGCTTTTCATAAATTTTCACACATCAGGTCGGATAACGCGGCCGCCACAGCTTCCGGGTCCCATCGTAGATGACATCAAAGGG
>CAYIQK010000230.1:0-317 GCA_964365515.1 uncultured Planctomycetales bacterium
AACTAAAAATGATGGGAGAATCCTGCGGAGTTTCAACTAAGAAAAGCATTGCGCCGCCCCGTGCGGGCGCGTGGATTGAAACTTAAGATTAGGATCTTGCTCGACACCAGATTGATGTCGCGCCCCGTGCGGGCGCGTGGATTGAAACACGAATTATACCGCGCGTAAAAATATCATCGAGAAGTCGCGCCCCGTGCGGGCGCGTGGATTGAAACATCGCGGCGTATACCTCTGATATATGCAATACCGTCGCGCCCCGTGCGGGCGCGTGGATTGAAACTTGATGGGGTTGGCAAGGTCATGCTCATCCTTTGGTC
>CAYIQK010000230.1:417-1996 GCA_964365515.1 uncultured Planctomycetales bacterium
GCGCCCCGCCGAAGGAGCCGAATAGGCTCCGTAGGGAGGCGCGTGGATTGAAACTTCATAGCTTTATATTCCGCTTCCACATAGTTATCGTCGCGCCCCGCCGAAGGAGCCGAATAGGCTCCGTAGGGAGGCGCGTGGATTGAAACTCAAGAGTTATTTATACTGAATCATCAGATTTTCAATCAGATCAAAAGTTGCGTATGCGGGATGTGCCTTTATATGGTCGAACCAGACGTTTTACGACGCGAGAGGTTTACATTCATGCGGACAAGGAGGTCGGTGATGTATTTTAGTAAGGTTGTACTTTTTTGGCCGGAATGCCGTAATCCCTATCAATGGCATCGGCCCGGCCAAAGCCTTTGGCTGTGGCTTGATGTTAGTCAGGAGGGCGTGAAGATGCAGGGGAAGATGGATAAAGAATATTTTGTATTTGTTCATGAGGTGGCGGCGTTGATTGAATCCGCGCGGCGCGGCGGAAGAAATCCGTGACGCTGTCTCGGAAATTTGATCTGGAGGATATTTCGACAGCATTGCCGCTTCCCTGGTCGCATTACGTCCGTCTGGTCAGAAGCGCCCGTTCGCATGTTCCCCACGTGCGTGGGGATGCATCGACGCTGTTTTTAAGAATATCGTCGCGCCCCGCCGAAGGAGCCGAATAGGCTCCGCAGGGAGGCGCGGTCGGGAGTCTACGCAAAGTCTGCCCTTCGGGCAGACTTTGCTTGACGCGCATGAATTCATCATGTACACTTCAACTGTACATATCAATCCGCATGAACAAGGAGGGGAAATGGTAACGGTCAATTTTACGGCATTCCGTCAGAAGGCGAAATCGTATTTTGAAGCGGTGGAAAGAGGCGAAACCGTGTGCGTGAGGCGCCGGGGGAAAATCATCGCGAGAATTGTTCCCGCAAAGAAAAAGGAACCTGCCTGGAAAACGAAGGCACTGCGTCTTAAAATCCCAGGGGTCTCCTTGAGTCAAACGATCCTTGAGGATCGCCGGGAAAGCTTATGAACGTTTTTTTTGACAGTTCAGCATTGGTCAAACGCTATCTTGAAGAACCCGGCAGCGAGAAGGTTGAGCGGATTTGCCTGAAAACTGCGCAAATCATCGTCAGCATCATTTGCCTGCCTGAGATTATTTCCGCTTTGAATCGCCGAAGGCGGGAAGAAAGGGTCTCTCTCCAGGAATACACTTTCATCAAGGAGAGAATGTTGCTGGAATTTGAGGATTATCTTTCTTGCCCGTTAACCCCGCAAGTCATTGCTTCCACCGTTATGATTTTGGAAAAATTTTCTTTGCGGGCGATGGATGCCATCCATTTGGCCTCTGCCCTGGAGGTCTCCCCGCGGTTTTTCGTGTCGGCGGATGTCAGGCAACTCGAAGCCGCAAAGACATTGAAACTCAAAACACAAAAAGTTTAATCCTTTCCGATTTCCCTCCTGTCACTGGTTTTTTGCATGGTCATATCCAATAAACGTACGCAGGAATTTTCGATTTGTCGCGACGGGTATTGGTCTGAAAAATTTTCCGTGGAAATCGCGGGGAATCGCGTTAGAATGATGCCGGGGAGGATGAGGG
>CAYIQK010000231.1:0-1991 GCA_964365515.1 uncultured Planctomycetales bacterium
CGGCATGAGTGTTGCCGAGCGGGGCATTTATTTGAAGAAAATCGCCGCCCTGATCCGCAAGCACGCCAAAGAACTGGCGGACTTGGAGTCGGCCAATATCGGCAAGACATTGAAGCAGTCCTCGTTCATTGATGTCCCCACGGCCGCGGACTGTTTTGAATATTTTGGCGGCCTTGAGGATCCGTTTCAAGATCGGGGTAATGCTGTTGATGCCCCGGTCAAAAGTGTAACGGTCTTTGAACCGATGGGGGTGGTGGCGTGCATTATTCCTTGGAATTATCCTTTGATTATGGCGGCGTGGAAAATGGCGCCCGCCTTATTGGCGGGCAACACGATTGTCTTTAAGCCGTCTTCGATCGGCTGTGCTTCCATCATGAGGTTGGCGCGAATCATCCACGAGAGCGGATTACCGCCGGGTGTGGTGAGCATTGTGGCCACCACCGACAAGGACGCCGCGCGGATTCTGGTCACGGACAAAGATGTGGATATGGTCAGTTTTACCGGCGGGACACAGACCGGGCAGGAAATTATGCGTTTAGCCAGCCAGACGACCAAGAAATTGAGCCTGGAATTAGGTGGCAAATCTCCGAATATTGTCTTCGCGGATTGCGATTTGGAAACGGCGGTTGGGGGTACGATGTCCGCGATCTTTATGAACCAGGGGCAGATGTGCACGGCCGGCTCGCGTTTGTTATTAGAGGAAAGCATCTACGATAAGTTCATGAAACTTTTGGTCGCGAAGACACAGAAATTAAAGATCGGCAACGCCCTGGATTACCAGACCGAATTCGGCCCGGTCATCAGCAGGGAACAGCAAGGAAAGGCATTGAAGTATATTGAGGAAGCGGTCAAGCAAGGCGCGACCATCGCTTGCGGCGGGAAAATTTCACAGGACGAAAAACTCAAAAAAGGATTTTTCCTGGAGCCGACGATTTTGGAAAACGTGACGAATGATCTGAAAGTCGCCCAAGAGGAAATTTTTGGGCCTGTCTTGTGCGTGATCAAGTTTTCGGGGATTGAAGAAGCTGTCCGGATCGCCAACGATTCGCCTTACGGCCTGGCGTCCTGCGTCTGGACCAAAGATTTGACCAAAGCCAATCGCGTGGCCAGACAGCTTCAGACGGGCACGGTCTGGATCAACACCTACGGCGGATTTTACAACGCGGCGTCCTTCGGTGGGTACAAGCAAAGCGGCTTCGGCCGCGAGCTTGGCCACGAAGGGCTTTTAGAATATATGCAAAGCAAGAGCATTTGCACGGATCAAACACCGGGGGGAAAGCCACTGGTGGCGAACTGGTTTTAAAAAAGGACTCAAAATGAAAACATTAATACAATTAAAAGTACTTGCCTTAATTGCTATCATATTAGGCTTATGGGGCATCGTGGATAGCGTGTATATCGCTGAATATAATGGACATCAAATCGTGAGAGTATTCTGGGATTCAGTTTTTTTTATTATTCTGCAGCTTGTATGTGCGTGGGCAATTTTATCTTTTAGGCCTTCAGGCTTTAGAGAAATTCCTTTTGTGGGAGTAATTTTTATATCATCTTTGTTTATTCTTTTTTCTGTCACTATGCTTATATCAGGTCTAGATACTTGGAAAGACGATACCCAAGGCGCCGTATATTTAGCGGGGAGTCTAATTTTCTATTGTCTGGTTATTTATTTGTCATTTAAATATAAACGTCAATTGAAAGGAAGCATAAAAGTAAAAGGGGGATCCTTATCATGAAAGTTCTATTTTTAACACCACCACTGAAAGCCTGGGATTCGCACGGGTATCACTTGGCCGCCAATCAGATGCACGCGCAGCTGGCGGCTTACTTGCGCGAAAAGAAACTCGCGCAGGTCGACGCCTTGGATTGCCGGGCGCTGGAGATGGATTGGAACGGAATGGTCCAATACGCGAAAGACACCAAACCGGACATGGTTTTCGTCGGCGAGCTTTTGCACTCGACCTGCGGCGCCGCGGTCATCTGGTATTTCAACG
>CAYIQK010000232.1:0-1984 GCA_964365515.1 uncultured Planctomycetales bacterium
GACAGGGCAAGAGAGGCCTATGAAATTAGCGGATGTCTTAACGGAACACCATTTCCCCCCGCAGGTGATTGAAATCCTCGCCGCCGGCGGTATCACAGACCTCTATCCTCCTCAAGCCGAGGCGGTCCAAAAAGGGCTCCTTCAAGGGAAAAATCTCCTCATGTCCGTGCCCACGGCCGCCGGAAAGACCTTGATCGCCGAGTTGTGCATGATCCGGTCGATCCTGCTTCAAGGCGGCCGCTGTCTCTACATTGTCCCCTTGAAAGCCTTGGCCAGCGAGAAATACAATGATTTCAAAAACAAATATTCTTCTCTGGGTATCGAGGTCGGGCTGGCCGTCGGCGATGCCGACACGCCGTTACCCCATCTGAACCGCCAGAAAATCCTTGTGGCAACGGCGGAGAAGGTGGACTCTCTTCTGCGCTCACGCGCGTCGGGGCTTATCAATTCCCTGTCGGTCGTTGTCTTGGATGAGATCCATTTCATCAATGACGGATCCAGAGGCCCAACTTTGGAGATCCTCACGGCGCGGATCAAACAGCTCAATCCGGGAATCCAGATCTTGGCCTTGAGCGCCACCATCAGCAACGCCGCGGAAATCGCCGGCTGGCTCAAGGCCGAACTGGTCTTAAGCCGGTGGCGGCCTATCCCCTTGAAAGAAGGGGTCTATTTCAACGAAAAGATCCGCTTTCACAACTACGGCACCCGTTTGGTGTGTGAGGAACCCTCCGATGACTTGAGCAAACTCACGCTTGAGACCCTGCGCGCCAAGGGTCAGGTCCTCATTTTCGTCAATTCCCGGCGATCAACCCAGGCCGTGAGCCATCAGATCGGCGGGACCGTCTCCCAGATTTTGAGCAAAGAGGAAAAAGAACAACTCGCCCGCGTGTCCCACAAAATCGCCGGACCCCGGAGCGACGCCACCAAGGTATGCCGCAAATTGGCCGAGGCGGTCCTTCAAGGTGTGGCCTTCCATCACGCCGGGCTGAAGGCCAGTCAGCGCGATCTCGTGGAACAGAATTTTAAGAATAATCTCATCAAGGTCATTTCCTGCACTCCCACGCTTGCCGCCGGAGTGAACCTTCCGGCGAGGCGGGCCATCATCCGCGACTGCAAACGTTATGAAAGCGGTTTGGGCCAGACCTATATCCCCACCTCGGAATACAAACAATGCGCCGGGCGGGCCGGAC
Source organism: uncultured Planctomycetales bacterium (assembly GCA_964365515.1). Classification (GTDB taxonomy): domain Bacteria; phylum Omnitrophota; class Gorgyraeia; order Zapsychrales; family Zapsychraceae; genus CAYIQK01. The sequence continues at coordinate 1,191 of CAYIQK010000232.1, forward strand.
GGCCGCAGTACGATGATTTCGGGGAGGCGGTCCTGATGGCCAAATCCTATTCGGAGTCGGATACCCTTTTTGAGAGATACATCCTGGGGGATCCGGAACCCGTCACCTCCAAGCTCGGCAGCGAGGGCGCCTTACGCGTCCATATCCTCTCTTCCGTTGCCGGCGGTTATGTGCACGACGTCAAAAGCATGTTCGACTTTATCCAGCACACCTTTTTATACCATCAGGAAAAGAGTCCCGATCTGCTCGACGCGATCAGCGGAATTTTCGATTTCCTCCAGCAGGAGAAGTTCATCGAAAAAAGCGGATACCGTTTTTTCGCCACGCCGATAGGCAGTCTCACCAGCCGCCTCTACATTGATCCCATCTCCGCGATCACCCTGCGCCACGGCCTGAATGCGTTGCAGCAAAAAGGGACTTTCTCGGCGGCCGGCGCCCTGCATCTCATCCACTGCTGTCCGGACGCGCCTTCGTTGAACACAGGAAAAAAAGACATGGAAAGTTTGGAAGAGTTCGCCGTACGCTCGCGCGATGAATTCATTCTGACCCCGGAAAACTGGCCGGATTTGGAGGATGTTTACCGCTATCTCTCAACGCTTAAAACCACGCGGCTTCTTCTGCAATGGATCGAAGAGGAAAAAGAGGAAATGATCTGCGACCAGTTCGGGGTAGGCCCGGGGGATGTGTACCGCCACGTGGAGGCAGTGCAATGGTTATTATACGCCGCCGGCCGTATCGCTCAGATGCTGCACCACAAAAAATTAACTTTGGACTTGGAAAATTTGAAAAACCGC
>CAYIQK010000233.1:0-1952 GCA_964365515.1 uncultured Planctomycetales bacterium
GATGGTAGTCAAAGCAATGGTCGTCGTGGAGTCCCCTGCGAAGGTGAAGACAATCAGCAAATTTTTGGGGAAACGGTTTAAGGTTGTTGCCTCGATGGGACATCTGATCGATCTGCCCAAATCCACATTGGGGGTCGATATTGAGGACAACTTCAAACCCAAATTCATCGTTGTGCGCGATAAATCCAAGATTCTAACCAAACTGAAGAAAGAGATGAAAGACATCACAGAAATTTATTTCGCGACGGATCCTGACCGCGAGGGAGAGGCCATCGGCTGGAATCTCATGGATCATATCGGCGAAGGGAGAAAAATTTATCGCGTGACATTCCAGGAAATCACGAAAGACGCGGTCTTGAAGGCCTTCGAACACCCCAGGGCATTCGATGTGAAGAAAATCAACGCGCAGATGGCCCGGCGCATCCTTGACCGCATTGTCGGTTATAAAATCAGTCCTTTGCTTTGGAAGAAGGTGGGATCGCGCTTGAGCGCGGGGCGCGTGCAATCGGTGGCTCTGCGTATCATCGTCGAGCGCGAACGGGAGATCCAGGCCTTTGTCCCGAAGGAATATTGGCAGATCGCCGTTGATCTTAAAAAAACCGGTGTCGAGGATATTCTTCAGGCCTCCTTAGAAAAGATGGGCGGCGAAAGGATTGATCTGACTTCAAAAGAACAGACGGATCAGATCGCCGGTGAGCTCAAAGCGCAGGAATTTGTCATCACGAATATCCAGGAGAAGCAGGTCCTGCGCAAGCCCACGGCGCCTTTCATCACGAGCACGATGCAGCAGGAGGCCTTCAACAAATTGAGATTCAACGCCAATAAGACCATGATGATTGCCCAGCAGCTTTATGAAGGCATCGAGTTGGGTGACGGGGAAGCGGTGGGGCTTATCACCTACATGCGCACGGATTCCGTCAATATCTCCGTGGAGGCCATTGGCAAGGCGTGCGAATTGATCCAGACCACTTACGGGGCGGAATATCTCCCGCAGGAACCCAACCGGTATAAATCCAGAAAGACGGCCCAAGAGGCCCATGAGGCCGTCCGGCCCAGCGATGTTTGGCGTAAGCCCGGGGATATCAAGAGTTTTCTTGACGAAGATCAGTACAAACTTTACGCGTTGATTTGGGAAAAGTTCGTCAGCTCTCAGATGACGCCGGCGGTTTATGTCCAGAAGAAAATCGAGATCGCCGCCGGCAGATATCAACTGGGGGTATCCGGATCAACGCTGGTTTTCAACGGATACCAACGGGTTGGCTCGCAAGCGGTTGAGGAAGAACCCAAAATGAATTTGTCCCCGTATCTGCAGGGCGATCGGCTTGAACTTGCCGGGGTGAATCCATCTCAGCATTTCACGAAACCGCCGCCGCGGTTTTCGGACGCGAGTTTGATCAAGGACTTGGAAGAAGACGGGATCGGGCGGCCCAGCACGTATGCCTCCATCATTGGGACGCTGGTTGTCCGTAACTATATCGTCCGGGAACGCGGCTATTTAACTCCGACGGAGCTGGGGATCATGATTTGCGGCCTGCTGATGGAATATTTCACCAAGATCATGGATATCGGTTTCACCGCGAAGATGGAGGAGGACTTAGACTTGATTGAGGAAGGCCGGCTGGAGTATCCACAGCTGCTTCGGGAATTTTATCAGCCTTTCCACGAAGAATTGGCCCGCGCGGAAGAAAGCATCGTCAAGGCTCACAGTTTCGTGGATAAACATTGCCCTCAGTGCGGCCGGCAGATGGTTGTCAAATGGGGGCGCAGGGGGAAATTTTTAAGCTGTTCAGGATTTCCGGAGTGCAAGTTCGCCCAGCCGTTTACCTCCGGGGTCAAATGCCCGGAAAATGATTGTAACGGCGAACTGGTCAAACGCATTTCCCGAAGAGGGGCTTTTTATGGATGCAGCAATTATCCGAAATGCACGTATGTGACGCGGGAACTTCCTGAAA
>CAYIQK010000234.1:0-1943 GCA_964365515.1 uncultured Planctomycetales bacterium
AGGATTGGAAGTTATCGTCATTTCATAAGTTCGCGGCGCAAGGTTTGTATCCGGAAAATTGGTGCGGTGATGCAACGGACATTCAAGACATTGCCGGCGAGTGATCTTAAAAACAAACGATTTATAAAGAGGTGGGCCGAGCCCAGTTACAGGACTGGGGTGTGTGAAGAGGAAATGTCGATGATAACAACGATGGAGGATTTAAGAAGCTACTTTCAAATAGGCCAGATACAGAGTTCGGATATCCTTAGTATTATGACGACGCTAAGGGTACAGCTTGAGAGAGACGGTCAGAAAAACCAGTATAGATGGCTCAACTTATTTTGCAACTGGTGTGTTCATAGCAAACTATCACAGGCGAAACTGTCTGTCGAAGTCTTCAAGACCTTCTATGCTACTCTGGGCAACTATGACCTTACCGAAGGCCAGAGCATAAAAAAGTTCTACGACCATATATTTGACAGGTTGAGAGATGATATAAGAGGAGTATTTGTAGCTCACTCAGTTCCTACGAACTTGTGCGATGCCGAGAACGAAAGGGCTTTTTGCGGCTTTATAATCGGAATCCTGCTAATCGTAAAAGATAGGCCAATCTATCTACCCAGCAATTTGGGTAGTGTTTTGCAGGCAGAAGTAGACATGCTGCCTGATCTGTTAAAATTCAGCAAAGGCCGTCCTGACATTGACTTAAGACCAATATCTCTTGCGATCAATCATAACGATGGCGGCAGTTTTACTTGTAGCCTGACAACTATCGGTCAAGGCGAAGGCAAACGAATTATATTCAACATATCGTCTATCAGCTACAAGGACAAAAAATTTACATATCATGTCATGCCATAAGAATAATTAGCCCTGTTGGTGGGCTACGCCCACCAATTCCATATTAAAGCCTCACTCCGCCCCTCCCATCTTCTCCGCCGTCCTGCCCAGAATATACCCGCCAACGCCTACCTGCCTACCGCAGGCAGGTCTCCATGAGCGTCCAGAGTCTCGTAGGCCGGGTTAGCGCAACCCGGCGTTCTTTTTTTTATCAGGGATCATCTTCAGCAAGATTTTCTAAGGAATAAGCATTGTGGCGGATTCTTCTTTACCGCCGTTGCCAACCATGGCGCCGCCTTGCTTTTAAGCGATAATGCGCTGGCTGTCCATTTGCCGGAAAAGTTCTTCCATCTTTAAGTAGCAGTCGTCAATCCGCGACTGCATCCCGCCGATGGCCCTGTAGAGTTCCTGGATTTCAGAAGCGTCAGCCCTTTCCCGCAACATGATTAAGACTTCTTCATTTTTATTTTTAAGCTCGTCTTCTAATTTCAGGATTTCACTTTCCGTGTTTTCGTAGTCTTTTTTAAGCGACTTCAGCTCCCGGGTCTGTTTTTTTGCCGGACCGGCGCTCTCCGGCCTTGAATGTTTGACTGAAGGTTTTTCCCTTGGCTTTTCAAGGGAAGATTCTTCATCCCAGCCCGTTGTTTCCAAAAATTCGTCATAGGTTCCCGGGAAAAATTGCGCCGTATTTTTATGGAAGACGACGAGCTTATTTGCCAGCGTCCTCAGCATCTCTTCGTTATGGGTGACGATGACGACGCCGCCAGGAAACTTCTTTATCTCTTGAGTCATCACCTCTATGGAGTCCATGTCAAGGTGGTTGGATGGCTCGTCCAGCAACAAGAGGTTGGCCGGGTGAGCCAGAATCTTGCCCAACAAAACCCTGCTCTGCTCTCCGCCGGAAAGCACGGATATCTTTTTGTTGGCGAGGTCCCCGGTGAACATCATGGCCCCGCAGATGGCCCGGCTTTGAGAAGGGCTTAAATGCGGATTGGCCTCGGCGATTTCATCGGCTACGGTATTGTTGGGGTTCAAATCCTTACGGTTGGTCTGCTGATAATAGCCCATTGAAACGCCCGGAGCAAACTTGACCGCGCCCTGGGCCGGAGGGACTCTTTGCG
>CAYIQK010000235.1:0-1940 GCA_964365515.1 uncultured Planctomycetales bacterium
GGTCATGCGGTTCAAATCAGCCGTTACGCGAAAGGCAAAGTCTCAACGCAGAGGAAGGATGTCAAGGATACGCCGCTATCTTTCATCCGCGAAATTCTTAAACCTTATATTTTTGTCGATATCCCCGGGCTTCCGCGATTTTGCGGCGGTCTGGTCGGATATTTGGGTTACGATATGGTGCGCTTTTTTGAGAAGCTTCCACGGACAACTCAGGATGATTTGAAACTGCCTGACATGTTTCTAGTCTTGGCAAAAGATCTGATCATTTTTGATCATTTGAATCACAAGATCAAAGTGGTCAGTTGCGCTCATGTCAATCCCGAGAGTTCTCGGGCGCAGAAGCTCAAGGAATATCGCCGTTCGATAGGACAAATTGAGCGGTTGATCAGCCAGCTGCGTCAGCCGTCGGCCTGCGGCGGATCCTCAAAGCAATCCCAACGGAAACTTAGGACTGCCTCGCAGGTCAGATCGAATTTCACTGAAAAGCAATTCCAGAAAATCGTTCGGGAGGCCCAAAAGGAGATTCGTTCCGGCGAGATCATCCAGGTTGTTCTTTCCCAGCGATTTGAGGTCGATTTGATGACGGAACCGTTTGATGTCTACCGGATGCTCAGGGCCCTGAATCCGTCGCCTTATATGTATTATTTGAATTTTGATTGTGTCCAGGTGATTGGTTCTTCGCCGGAGATGCTGGTCCGATGCGAAGACGGTATCGTGGAAACCCGTCCGATCGCGGGGACACGGCGCCGAGGCCGCGATGAAAAAGAGGACGCCTTGTTGGCCAGAGAGCTTTTGAATGATCCGAAGGAAAGGGCCGAGCACATCATGCTGGTTGACTTGGGACGCAACGACTTGGGGCGTGTGTGTCGGCGGGGAACAGTACAGCTGTCGGAATTCATGACTGTGGAAAAATATTCCCACGTCATGCACATCGTGACCAACGTCAAGGGAGTCCTCAAAGCCGATAAGGATGCCTTGGATGTGCTTGAAGCCGCGTTTCCAGCCGGGACCGTTTCGGGAGCGCCGAAAATCCGTGCGATGAAGATCATCAATGATCTGGAAGGGGTTGACCGCGGCCCTTACGCCGGCTGTATCGGCTATTTCAGTTTTTCCGGGAATCTGGATTCGTGTATCACCATCCGTACCATTGTCGTCACAAACAAGAAGGCCTATGTCCAGGCCGGGGCCGGCATCGTCGCGGACTCCAACCCCCGTCGTGAATACCAGGAAACCGTTAACAAGGCCAAAGCCCAAATCATGGCCATAGAGTTGGCCCAAACACAAACACTGTAAATGTCAACGAAGAAGGAGAGTGTATTATGGAGGTGCGTATCAGGTTGCAAAAGGCAGGAAAATCAGCCCAAAAACATTACAATTATCGTGTCGTTGCCATCAGCCGGCAAAGCGCGCGGGAGAGCAGACACCTGGATCTCATCGGGCATTATGACCCTCAGAAGAATCCCGCTGTGATTGCCATCAACCAAGAAAAATTGGAGAAGTGGTTAAAGCTCGGCGCTCATATGAGTGACACCGTTCGCTCGCTGGTGAATCAGATCAAGAAAAAAGAACGCGCGGCGAAAACAGAAACAGCACAGCATTAGTCAACCCTCTCCTTCAAGAGGGGGGGGGATTCTGTGATAGTCAAAAATTGAGGAGGTCATTATGCCGTCCGAACAGGCCGTTAATCCGCTGATGCAGCTACCCATCATTCCGTATGCCCTCATTTTCCTGATTTTTTATTTTTTGGTCATGCGGCCGCAGAAGGACAAACAGCGTCAGCATAAAAATATGATCGAGAATTTGAAAAAAAACGATGAGGTTGTCACCGTCGGCGGAATCCATGGGACGGTTGCGTTGGTGAAGGAAAAGACGATTGTGGTTCGCGTTGACGATAACGTGAAAATCGAATTTGACAAAGAATCCATCACGTCGGTCATCAG
>CAYIQK010000236.1:0-1918 GCA_964365515.1 uncultured Planctomycetales bacterium
TCGCCGGAATTTTCTCCTCATTGACGATGTGGACTTTTTTGCCCAAGGCGCGCAGACACATCGCCATGCCGATCTCGGAGCACAACGCGTCCGGATCGGGATTGACATGAGTGGTCACAAGGAACGTCTTATGACGCTGGATTGTCCGCAGGATCTTTTTGGGATGCGTCATGGATTTCCTTCAAGGTTTTCTCAATGCGGGCGCCCATCTCAACGGATTTGTCGTACACAAAGAAAATCTCCGGCGTGTAGCGCATCGTGATGCGCTGTCCCACCAGCCGCCGGATCATGCCGCTCGCATTTTCCAGCCCCCTGTGGGCCGCCCCGGCCGTCTGGGCGGTTCCCAAGACGCTGAAATACACCTTGGCCCTTTGCAGGTCTTTGCTGACTTCCGCGGCGGTGATCGTTACAAATTTCAGGCGGGGATCAGCCAAGTCCTTCTGCACGATCTGGCCGATCTCACGCTTGAATTGTTCGTTGATTCTGTCAATTCGCTCCATAGCCCTCTCCATAGTTTATCAACTCCCGCGCCGCTTGGAGTTCTTCTTCTTTTCCCTGGATTCCTCCATCCATCTTCAATGATAATAATTCCTCCAGGATTTTTCCCATTCTTTGACCGGAACTCAAACCCAGCCGTTTCAGATCTTCCCCGCCCATCTCCAACTTTACGAAGATATCATTCTCAAGATATCGTCGGATCCGTGCCGCGATAGCTCTGGAAGACGCCTGGAGGCCTAGATAAAAAACCGTCTCGAGGTTTAACGGTCTTAAAATCCTGTAAACCTGACTGCGCGGCAGATCCCTCACCGAAAGCCGTTTGATCAAATCCCGCGCGTCTCTGGCCTGCATGATACTCTCTTTTTCCACGCTTTTGAAAGGAAATTTTTTCAAAATCGCGCTCAATGTCCGCGGCCCGGCGTTCCCGGTTAAAGCCATGAAATGAATCAGCCACAGGGACTGCGGCGGGACACAAACCGCTTTCCCCTGGGCCGGCATCATACGGCGTTGAATCCCCGCCCAAAGATTCCAGTCAATGGTCGTGAGCGGAACAATCACCCGCAGTACCTTGAGATGGTCCAGACGCCGCAAACACCGCAAGGGTTCCTCCTCGGCGAGCATCTTCTTGAGTTCGACAAAATAGCGGGGCGGCTTGACCGTATTCATGACTTTCCCTTCAACAACCTGCCTCAAAAGCCCAAGCGTCTTGCGCTCGATGGAGAAGCGAAACCTTTGTTCAAACCGGACAGCGCGCAAAATGCGGGTGGGGTCGTCCTTAAAACTTTGATCGTGGAGAACACGGATGAGTCCGTTTTTCAGATCGGATAACCCGCCAAACTCATCGATCAGTTCTCCAAAATGGTTTTGATTGATCCGGATCGCCATCGCGTTGATCGCGAAATCCCGTCGGAAAAGATCATCCTTCCATGCCCCTTCACGGACAACCGGCAAAGCCCCTGGGTGAGGATATCTTTCTTGCCTGGCACCGGCGAAATCAACGCGTATCCCCTGGGGCAATTCCAATGTCGCCGTGCCGAATTGTCCATACGCCTTGATCCGCGCCTTGAAGCGCGCGGCCATCTCCCCGGCTAATCTGATGGCGTCTCCTTCGACGACCACATCGATATCCAAATTCTTTCTGCCGAGCAGAATGTCCCGCACGATGCCGCCCGCCACATAGGCAGGGACATGTCTTTGGTCGGCCTCCCGTCCGATCTTTTGAATGATCTTCAAAAGAGGACGGTCAATACCAGTCAAATGATTTGTCATGTTTTTCATCGGATGAGTCAACCCCGCGGATGAAATTGCCTATGAACAGATTTCAACCTCTCCCTGTCGACATGCGTGTAAATCTGCGTCGTGGAGATATCCGCGTGACCCAGCATCTCCTGCACACTGCGCAGGTCCGCTCCGTGTTCCA
>CAYIQK010000237.1:0-1917 GCA_964365515.1 uncultured Planctomycetales bacterium
GATCCTCGGCGTATCAATGCGGCTGTTGGCCTCGGCGGGCCTGTCCCCGTCGTTGAAATAGACGGCGATAAGTTTGAACCATTCGGCCGTTTTGCGCGGGGCGTGATTAAAGCCGCGGCCAAAGAGATCATCCATGAAGTTGTCCTTCCGGAAGGCACGCCTTTCGTCATGGATTTTGCCGGCAACAAAAACGTGGTTGTCGATTCAAAGGGTGTCAAAGATGAAGATCTCCCCAACTACTGGGGCGTGAAAGACGGCAAGGCTGTTAAGGGCGAGGCCGCGATATTTGTTGAGAAGCCCGCGCGGACCGCGATCGCCATGGCCCATTTACCGGAGGGGTCGAAGTATCTTTACACGGAAAAAGAAGTTGCCGCGTTTGTGACAAGGGCCCAGGAAAAAGGCATGGATTTCACGGTACAGTGGGTGCGGGACAGCGACGGCAAGGTTATTCACAGCAGGGTTGTCCCTGCCGCGGAGAAGGATCAGGTACCGGCAACCCTGATTGTGGCCGGCGCGGGTATTGACAGCAAGAAAGGTGAAGCCGGTATTCTTGAGTACGGCATCAATCATCCTGATATCTTTAAGCAGATGAAGAACGTGGGCGCGTTAGCGGCTGTACAAGAAAAAGACGGTTCTTTCCATCCCCTTCCTGAAGGATACATGCCGCCGGTTGGAGAGATTGAGTATGAGGTAAAACGCGAATCCGCCGCCAAGCCATCAACAGAGGCCCTGTATATGAAAGCCTCGCTGGATACGATTGTCGAATCCTTGGAAAAGCTCGGTTTTAAGATCGATGCCGCCTCCTTTGAGAAAGAATTGACTGACGCGCTAATGGCCGGCCGAGTCATTAATGAAAAACAATCCGGCCTTGAGAAGGACAGGAAACAGGCCGATGAATTGTATGAGCGAGTTAAAAAGCTGAAGGACGCGCAGGGCAAGGAGGCCTTCTTGAAAGAAGCCGAAGCCACGGGGGAATTGATAGAGGTCAGCGGGAAAATAGACGTGAAAACGATAAACGGCAATGCCCTTTTAAGGGTCCTCAGAGTCATCGCTCTTGATAAAGACCCGACGGATGCCGACGGTGAGAAGTTTATGAGCGAGCTTAGGGAAAAGGCCAAAGATGGCGGCATTGTGGATGCGATTAAAGGAGAGATCAAGGATTACGCGAAGAGGGCCACGGCATCCATCTTTGGGCCGGATTCTATAGACCTTCAAGAGAAAAAGGCAATGGCCGAAGAATTCATCAGGGATCTTAAAAACCTTATAGCAGGCAATACTGATACCATTCTCGCGGCAAAGGTTTATCAATTCGGGGAGAGGAATTCGGACGGCAGTGTCCGTCAGGATACGGAGCAGGCTGTTAAGGATTCCATGGCGATTATCACGGGGAAGATGGAGGTGGCCAGAGGACAGTTGGAGGCCATCCAATATAAGAGAGATCACGGATTATATGAAGAGCTTCTTTTTAGCCGGGAAGAAATCAAGAATGGACTTGATTATCTCCGGAATGATGACAAAGAGGCCGCCAAGTATAAGGGGAAGGCCATGGGCCGTATCCAGAGGCTCGAAGAGGCTGTTGTTTACTGGGAGGGAGAGGTCAATAAATCCCCGGGTTACAAAACGTGGAATGATTTTACCGGCAAAATGCTGAGTTTGACCCGGGATTGGCTCGCCGTAGAGAGGCAGACAGAAGCCATGCTGAACAAACAGAACAGGGCTTACATCGCGTCGGAGGCGCTGGGTGCGCCGGTTTCTTTCCAGACGCCGGGAGAGATTTTAGAAGACCAGGAAAGTATTCTGAATCGTCAGCTTGATTTGTTCGGCCGCGATAAAGAGATCCTTGGAGAATCCATTACATTATATATCCCTGAACTGACGAACCAGGTGCCGATCTTCCCGGGTGAGCGCAAGGAAGGG
>CAYIQK010000238.1:0-1906 GCA_964365515.1 uncultured Planctomycetales bacterium
AGGCCTTGGCCGGCGCGCGCGATATCATCGCCGAGTGGGTGAGCGAAGACGCGCAGGCCCGTTCCCGGCTTCGCGCCCTTTTTTTGGATCGTGCCGTGATCTCCTCGCGCGTCGTCAGGGGCAAAGAACAAGGCGGCATCAAATACAAAGATTATTTCCAGTGGGAGGAGCCGGTTAAGAACGCCCCCTCGCACCGCATCCTGGCGGTACGCAGGGGCGAAAAAGAGACGTTTCTGACTGTGCGGATTTTGCCGCCGGAAGAAGAGGCGTTGTCGATTTTGAAATCTCTTTTTGTCAGAGGCAGAGGAAAAGACGCGTGGGAAGTGCAGTCGGCCTGTGAGGACAGTTACAAGCGTTTGTTGAGTCTCTCCATGGAAACGGAAATCCGTTTGGAGCTCAAGAAGCGTGCCGATGGCGAGGCCATTGAGATCTTCAAGAGTAATCTGCGACAGCTCCTGATGGCCCCGCCTCTGGGCCAGAAAAGCGTTTTAGCCATTGATCCGGGTTATCGCACGGGCTGTAAACTCGTCTGCCTCAATCCCCAGGGGAAGCTCTTGCATCATGAGACCCTCTATATCACGGACTCCGAGTCTCAGAGGCAGTCGGCCTCGCGTACGGTTTCGAATCTATGCCAAAAATATGAGACAGAGGTGATCGCGATCGGTCACGGGACAGCCGGCCGCGAGACAGAGGCCTTCATCCGCGGGATTGGGCTTTCCAAAGAAATCCAGGTGGTCTTAGTCAATGAAAGCGGGGCCTCCATTTATTCCGCCTCCGAAGCGGCGAGGGAGGAGTTTCTGGATTACGATGTCACGGTCCGCGGGTCCGTCTCCATCGGCAGGAGGCTCATGGATCCATTGGCGGAGTTGGTGAAGATCGACCCCAAATCCATCGGCGTGGGGCAGTACCAGCATGACGTGGATCAAAATCTTTTGAAAGACAGCCTTGATGACGTGGTGGTGAGTTGCGTGAATCAGGTTGGGGTGGAGGTCAATACCGCCAGCAGGCAGTTGTTGACCTATGTCTCCGGTCTTGGGCCTGTGCGCGCGCAGGCGATTCTGGATCATCGCAATGCACACGGGCCCTTCCATCGCCGCGAGGAGTTGAAGAAAGTGACCGGTCTGGGTTCTAAGGCCTTTGAGCTGGCCGCCGGGTTTTTAAGGATCCACGATGCGGAAAATTTGCTCGATGCCAGCGCGGTTCATCCGGAGTCTTATCCCGTCGTGGAGGCGATGGCGAGAGATCTGGGCTGTTCGCTTGACGAGTTTATCGGTAACGCCGGCCTCATACAAAAAATACAGCTGGAGAAATATGTCAGTGAAGCCGTTGGAATGCCGACTTTGCTGGATATCAAAGAGGAGCTGGCCAAGCCCGGGAGGGATCCGCGGGATCCGTTTTCGCTTTTCAGTTTTCAGGATGGTGTCCAGACTTTGGAAGACCTGAGCCCGGGGATGAAATTGCCGGGGGTGGTGACAAACATCACTGCCTTCGGCGCGTTTGTGGACATCGGGGTGCATCATGACGGGTTGGTGCACATCAGCCAGCTTTCCCATCGCTTTGTCAAGGATCCTCACGATGTGGTGAGTGTCCATCAGAAAGTGATGGTAAGGATTTTAGAAATTGATCTTCCAAGAGGCCGGATCGCCCTGAGCATGCGCGACGATAAGCCAAAAATTTAATTTTATCTTGTTGTTTCCACAGGCAAGTTCCCCTAAAATCAATTTTGTGCCTATCGTTTATACTTTCATCAGTCTGGTTGCCGTCAGTCTCATTTCCCTGGTCGGGATTTTCACATTGTCTTTGAACGCCACGCGGCTTGAGAAGATGCTTTTGTATATGGTTAGTTTTGCCGTCGGCGGGTTGTTCGGGGACGTTTTTTTACACCTTCTTCCCGAAACTTTTGAGG
>CAYIQK010000239.1:0-1905 GCA_964365515.1 uncultured Planctomycetales bacterium
GGCAAATCTCGGCATAAAAGTAAAGCGCATCCTTGTGCTTTTATAAAATCACCCGTTCGTACTCGCCCTTGCTCATGCGATGAGAAGCGCGGCCCACGCGCTTGTAAGGCCGGCCGAAGGCCAAGACCAGCCGGTCGGGCGAGGCCTTGCCGTCAACGCTGATCACGTCTTTTCCTTTGATCTTCCTGAGAGAGATCTTCGGCATGACTTTGGGATCAGTATTCTGGCCGATCTGGTTGGCGAGGGCTTCGATCGTGCCCTTACCGATCTGGACGCCCAACACCTTTCCTTCCGGAGAAACGCCGACAAGGATTTTCCCGCCTTCCGTATTGGCAAACGCCGCCACGGTCTCGATGATCTCATTGATCTGTGAAAGGGATTTCTTCCACTCGATCGTGGTCGACTCCGCGCTGCCGATTCTTTTCAATACTTCTTCATTATTTCTGTCAGTCACTGCCTGCTCCTTGTCCCGGGCTTGCCAACAAATGAAATCTTTCCCGTCGTCGGTTCGGTGATCCGGATTAAGATCTTTAAAAGCGTTGACTTTCCCGCGCCATTCCTGCCGATGATGCCGATCCTCTCCCCTTGCTTCACCTCAAAGGACACATCCTTTAGCGCCCAAAATTCTTCACTATCTTTGCGCGCGCGGCTTTGGGGAGCGCGTATCTTTGACCACAGCCCCTTTGCTTTGTTGGCAAGGACATCCCGCAGGGCCACATATCGCCCATTGGATTGGCGGCCGATCAAATAAGATTTGCCGACGCCCTCGGCTTTGATGACAATATCGCTCATAGTTTATCGTTTTCCTTCGTTCGTCTTCCGTAGACCGTATCGCTGCTGCAAATAACGCTTACGGCAAAAAAGATCCCCAAGCCTCTATCTTGGACGCGCGCAACCTATCAGAAGAAACCAGATGAATCCCCTGATTGACATAGGATTCCTTCCCCGCGTACATTACAGAAGAACTCGCCACGTCTTTACCGGCAAGTTCCTGAAAATACCTTAATGGCCGGATCCAATCAGGCGCAGCAGTCTGCCCGGCCTTCACCTCGATCAGATGAAGCTTCCTGTTTCGCTCAATAATAAGGTCGATCTCCCGCCCGTTACTGTCACGAAAATAATATACCGGCGCATCACATCCCGAATTATAAAACCGTTTAATGATCTCCATCAGGACAAGGTTTTCGAATAGCCCTCCCTTAAGCGGGTCCACGGAAAGCCTTTGGTACGAATCCAGCCCCAGCAAATAGCACGCCAGGCCGACATCGTAAAAATATAGCTTGGGCGCCTTGGCCAGGCGCTTATTAAAATTCCTGTAATAAGACGGTAAAAGATAAACAATATAACTCGCCTCGAGAACAGACAGCCATTCCCTGACTGTCGTATGCGAAAGGCCCAAGTCGTTGCCGACATTCGACATGTTTAAGATTTGACCTACCCGTCCCGCGCAAAGGCGAAGAAACTTCTGGAACAAAGAAAGATTTCTAACGGAAATAATATCCCGCACATCGCGCTGTAAATAAGTCGCGACATAATTGCGCATCGCTTCCGTTGGAGCTATTTTTTGGTCATAAATGCGCGGATAAAATCCAGTGAAAATCTGCTGTTCTATCGAAAATTTCTTTACCCGCACGCCTAATTCCGGTGAGGAAAAAGGCAACAAAGTAAGTAACGCCACTCGCCCCGCCAGAGACTGTTGGACGGATTTAAGAAGCATCAGATTCTGGCTCCCCGTCAGAATGAAACGGCCATTACGCTTGTCTTCATCAACGATCTGTTGAAGGTAGGAAAGAATCTGGGGGACGCGCTGGATCTCATCGAAAACAGCCCCCTCAAGATATTGGGAAAGAAACCCTCGGGGATCTCTCTTGGCCAGCTCCTGAACATCCGGATTTTCGAAAGACA
>CAYIQK010000240.1:0-1904 GCA_964365515.1 uncultured Planctomycetales bacterium
AAGAGGCTGGCCTTGAGCGGCATCCGGCAATCGGGATCCACAGCGGCGATGCGGACGCAAAAGTTTATTTCGGCGGCCTGGATACCAACCATATCGTCGACAACGCCCTCGACGCCGTGTTCCAGCGCTACGAAACCAATGAGCGTGGATATAAGGGAGTCATAAAAGTTTCCATTTCCAGGACAGAAGATGGAATAGAGCTGGTTGTTGAAGACAACGGTGTGGGGATTTCGGACCAGATTATGGGGCGGCTTTTCTTCAGCAAGGTTTCCACCAAGGCGGAAGATGAAGGATTATTCGGACATCGGGGAAGGGCGGTATTTGAAAATTACGTGGCATTCTTGAGTGTCAATGAAGGGTCCTTCATCGAGCTGAATACAAAGTTCGCCGAAAACAGCACCAGGATCATCGTGGCTTCGTACGAGATCTCCGGCGAGGGTCGTGAAATGAAAGTCGTCCAGAGAGAGGGCGACCGCGAAGACAGAGGCACAACGGCCCGGTTCTATCTGGCCGGCGCCGCCTCCAGCCCGGTTGGTGAACGAAGGACGAATGACGAGGGGCGATGGACGAGGTTTACGGATATCGTTTCCAAACTGGGCCTCAACCGCGCCGGGCCGGGGGGAAGTTCGCCGTTGATAAACAAGAGAATATTATTTAATCTCGTGGTGACGGCTGTTTTTATGGTTCTTATGCTCAGCGGATATCGTAAACTTGCAGGGGTGATATTTTTAAGCACTTTTATTATTCTCGGGTTATCTTTGTTTTATTTGCACATATTCTCTCCGAGTGTTTCGAGTTCGGTAAGAAAATTCATAAATAAAACACTTCATGGAATCGTGATTCTTGGCCCAAGCATTGTGGGACTTTTATTGACGATTAAAGTGATATATTCTGTGGCTATTACGTTTGATTTATCTCAATGGGGCTGGTTGATTTTACCTATAGCTATGGGGGGATCCTATTTGGCAGGGATTTCAATGGGTTCTGTAATATCAAGCATCAAAAATCCAATGTTATCATTAGATGTTAATGAATTAAAGTTCTGGGTTATATTTTCAGAAATTATACGCATATCGGGTAGTATTATGGCATTAATTGGCTACATTATTACATACGTAGCTTCTTATTTCTTTCCCAACTTGGCAAATATAATTTCCGATCAACATATTATATTGTTACATGTTTGGGTTGCGGCGCCATTTATATATGCATTCCTTGAAAGGCTCTTAGAAAGCACTGTAATTTCTAAACGCAAGAAAAATAATATTACTGCCTTTAGTTCGTTTATGGCAAGTGCTGTGGCCGGCGCGGCTGCGGCGGTGGCTATCGGGACGGGATATCTGGCATTGATGTCTATTCCTTTTGCCTGGCCGTTTCTGGTGCTGGCGGCAGGCGTTGCGGCAGCCTTGGCTATCTATCCTGCCGTCTTCTTCTTTTCACAGGGTATCCGAATCGCCATGGCCTTTGCCAAACACGGCGGCATCCGTGGTTCGCCGTGGAGGACGCCTATCGCCAGTGTTGAAAATAACGAGATTAAATACCATCCCGCCTTTGATAAGCTCCATCCTCGTCTGCAAAAATCCATCCGGATTCACGAACAGGCCCACCAAAAAGGAAAGGGTGAGTTCGGCGCTTACTTTAAGCAGGCCCTTCATTTTTGGAAAATTAACCCAAGCAATCCTGCTATTAAGAATAAGAAGGCTGCATCTAGGATACTAAAGGAAATCTTCGCAAGCGGTAACCGAATTCGCGCGCCGGATGTGGCAGGTAAGAGTAAAATTCGCACAGACAATCCCACCTCCAATAGCGTAAGCCCCGCAGAGAGGGGTTCAAACAATCGAGTTTACGAGGCAAGCAGTCCTGTCTCATCTCGCTCCGAAATTCTCCTCAAAATAACGGCTGGT
>CAYIQK010000241.1:0-1863 GCA_964365515.1 uncultured Planctomycetales bacterium
GGCTGTGCCCGCAATCTGGTGGATGCCCAGACGATTTTAGGGCGCATCCGCCGCCAGGGCTATCAAATCGGGGATTTGAAGGAATCCGATGTGGCGATCGTCAACACATGCGCCTTTGTCGAGGAGGCCAAGAGGGAGTCCATCGACGCCATCTTGGATCTGATTGATCTCAAAAAGAAAGGGCGGCTGAAGAAGGTGATTGTGGCGGGGTGTCTGGCCCAGCGTTACGGAAAGGAATTGGCACGGGAATTCAAAGACGTGGACGCAATCATCGGCGTTCAAAAATTGGAAAAAGACAAACTCCCCGATCAGGTCGGTCTGACGCCGCGGCATTTCGTTTATCTGAAGATTTGCGAAAGCTGTTACAACCGCTGCAGTTTTTGTATCATCCCGTCGATCAAAGGGAAATTTGTCTCGCGGACCATCGAATCGGTTGTGAGGGAAACCCGAGATCTGGACGCGCGGGGTGTCAAGGAGGTCAATGTCATCGGCCAGGATATCACGGCCTACGGCATGGATATTTACCGCCGGAAAGCCCTGGCTGGGCTTTTGAAGAAAATGACGGCGGTTACGCAAAATATCCGGTGGATCCGTCTTTTGTATGCCTTCCCGGCTCATGTTACCGATGAGCTGATTGATGTCATTGCCGACGAGAAGAGGATTTGCAAATATATCGATATCCCGTTGCAGCATATCAGCGATAAACTGCTTCACAGCATGAATAGGGGGATGACCGCTCAACAGACGCTGGCCCTGATCCACAAGATCCGCGCGAGGATCCCCGAGGCCCATTTGCGTACCACGTTCATCGTGGGGCTGCCCGGTGAGACGGATGAAGATTTCCAGGAACTTCTGCAGTTTGTCCGGGAAACGCGGTTTGAAAAACTTGGTGTTTTTGTCTATTCCCGGGAAGAGGGGACGCCGGCCTTTGATATGCCCAACCAGGTGCCGGAACGCGTCAAGAAAGAGCGATTGGATATTCTCATGCAGGCTCAACAAGAAATTTCCAGGTCTTTTCAGAAAAGGTTGATTGGACGCACGCTTTCCGTTTTGATCGATGAGGAAGGTGCGAAGCCTCCCCGGCAGAGGGGTGAGGGGAGAGATTTTTATCTCGGGCGGACGGAGCATGACGCCCCTGATGTTGACGGCGTTGTCCATGTTTCGTCCGGGAAGAAATTGAACCCCGGAGATATGGTGAATGTCAAGATCACGGATGCTTATGAATATGATCTTGCCGGGGAGAGCGTGTGAGTTTGCCCAATCGACTGACCATTCTGCGTATTCTCCTCACGGTTGTTTTCGTATTTCTTTTGACTCAAAACGGGATCACCTTCAAGATCATGGCCGTCATTGTCTTTGTCATGGCTTCCTTGACGGATTTTTACGACGGATATTATGCCAAGAAGCATAATCTGGTTACCGATTTCGGAAAACTGATGGATCCCATTGCCGATAAATTTTTGATCTTGGCGGCCTTTTTTGTTTTTATGTCCATGCGTCTCATCGCGCCATGGATGTTTGCCGTCATCTTGATACGGGAGGTGACTGTCACGGCGGCAAGGCTTCAGGCGATGCGCACGGGGCGGATTTTAGCGGCTGAGCCGGCCGGCAAGATGAAAACGGTATTTCAGATCATGGCTGTCTTTGCGATTTTATTTTTTATGATCTTTGTCGAATTGACCATGAGATTCCATTGGCCATCGTCTTTGATCATTCCATTGTATCAGGGGATTGGTCTTTGGATATCGGCGGTCGTGGCGATTACCTTTTTCTCAGGGCTCTCGTTTTTGTGGAACAACCGGCGCTTCCTCCATGCGGCGAAAAATCCGGGATAATCTCGCGAAACTTTTGGCCACGTTTTTT
>CAYIQK010000242.1:0-1853 GCA_964365515.1 uncultured Planctomycetales bacterium
GATTAGGACATTTTCATTTTGGCCAATTAGGACATTACCATTTTGGGGTTACACACAAAAACTTCAAATGTCAAACCAAAATAGAAATGTCCTAGTTCTACCAAAAACTTCAAAAACTTCAAACAAAAACTTCAAACAAAATTTCAACCCCGCCCTGTAATATTCTCGCCAACATAAGCTATAACCCCAATTCTTTACTGACGGCCTCAACTAAGGGAATGATCGTCTTGGGAGAGAAATCGAAACAGATACCGGCCGTTTGATACAATTCGGGAAGGGGACGTGATCCTCCGATGGCCAACGCCTTCTTATAATCCGAAACAGCTTGCTGTTGATCCTTCCCGGCATTCAACCAGAGCTGAAGAGCCCCCAACTGGGCGATACCATATTCGATGTAATAAAAAGGGACTTCAAAAATATGCAGTTGGCGGTGCCAGAGAAACTCTTGTTCCTCTTTTAGACCATTCCAATCCACGAGACCGCCGCCAAAGCGCCGGTGAATCTCAATCCACACCCGCTGTCGCTCAGGGGCTGTCTGATTGGGATGCTCATAAATCCAATGCTGGAAGGCATCGATGGTCGCAACCCACACCAGAGTGAATATGACGTCCTGAAGGTGTTCTATTTGGGAACGCTGGACATCGTCGGAATTATAGAAAACGCTAAGATGCTTCTCTGCCAAAAGTTCCATGGCCATCGAGGCGGCTTCATTGAATTCCATGGGCCCGTGCCGGTAGTCTAAAAGAGGATCGTGCGCGCAGGCCAAAGAATGAAAGGCATGTCCGGCTTCATGAAAAAGGGTGTGCACATCATCATCCAGACCAACCGCATTCATGAAAATGAACGGTTTGCGCGCTTCATCGAGCGTCGATTGGTATCCTCCGGGGGCCTTGCCTTTGCGGCTGGCCAGATCCAAAAGCCCGGATTCCGTAATATCCAGAAACCTTTGTCCCAATTCCGCGTCCAAACGTTGAAAAATTTCCCTGCATCCGCCGGTCAGTTCCGTGATATTTTCAAAGGGTTTCAAGGGAGGTCTTCCCACGGGATCGACGGCGGTATCCCAGGGGCGTAATCGGTTTAACCGCATTTGCTCTCGCCGTCTTTCCGAGATATTCTTCCACAACGGAACAACAAACCGCTCAACCGTATCATGATAATTTCGGCAATCCTCCGGCGTATAGTCAAAACGATGCAATGACCGGAATTTATATTCACAGAAATTGGCACAATGCGCATTGCGGGCTATTTTGTCCCGCAGAAAAAGCATGCGTTCAAAAAGTTGATTCAACTGGTCTTTATCCTTCAACCGCCGCTTGGCCGACGCCCGCCACGCCTTTTCCCGAAGACGGCTATCGGGATCAAGCAGGAACTTGTTCATCTCTGGCAGGGTGCGCTCTTGACCTTCAAACTCAACCGTCATGGCCCCACAGATGGTCTGATAGTCCTGGCTTAACAAATCCACCTCGGTCTGAAGAGCAACGTTTTCCTTCACGAAGAGATCCACGTCCGACTTGATTTTGCGCACATAGACCCGGTATCGTTGTTCGGGAAGCGGAAATCTCTTGAGTTCATCCAAAAATTTCCGGTTCAAATCATCCTGCAAGGGTTTGACAGCCGGAACGATCGTGCTGATGAAATTGGTATACGCTTGGGCCCTTTGTGCGTCATCCGTCTGACAGGTCATGCGGATATAAAGAACGCTTCCTTGCTGGCTCAAGGCGGCGTCCAGCTCGGAACGGTCCAGAAGCCATTGTTCCAGTTCCTGAACAGAACCGATGCTTCGCTCAAAAAGCTTTCGGTATAGCGGCCGAACGGTCTCCAATTCGGTCAATTGGGCGTCGTCAGATAGAAAC
>CAYIQK010000243.1:0-1839 GCA_964365515.1 uncultured Planctomycetales bacterium
CTTCTCTCCAATGTTTTTTTGGTCACGCGTCTTGAGCCGGATGTCCAGTGGATGGAGTCGGTCTCCGGATTGCTGGGTTTATCGGCCGAAGGGTTGAATGTGGAAGATGTCAGGTATGAGGGGGAAACGATCCGTTTGGTGACCATCCCTGATTCCATGCTGAAAATTGGCTTTGTTCGTCTCAAAGATCTTCTGATCATCAGTGTCGGTGACAAGGCCGCGCGCCGCAGCGTAGATGTCTATCACAGGAGCGAGGCGGCTCTGGCCGCGGATCCGAATCTTCGAATGGCCGGGGGACGCTCAACGGATCCGGTGGATGTGATCGGTTACGTCCACCTCGAGAAATTGTTATCGGCCGCAAAGAAAAACATTCATCAGGTTTTTGACCGTCTCGGGGAGGAAGAGGCTCCTTCGCAGGAGACAGATTCCTCCCAGCCGAAAACCAGCGAGGTCAAAAAGAAGTGGGACGGGATCTTTGATCAGGCATCGGGTCTGACGGTTCTTGGTTTTTCAGGCCAGTGGGCAGATACCGTTCAAATCAAATTTGATCTTTTCTTAGACAAGGCCAGATTAGATTCCGAGAGGGCGGCTCTTTACACGTGCGCCCCTGCGCAGAACAAGACCATGGGATTTATCCCCAAGGATATCCTCGGATATCAATGGAACAATTGTTTGGATTTCGGATATTACTGGAGACAGCTCAAAAAAGATCCGGCCCAGGATCAAATTGAAAAAGCGATAGGGCTCAGTCTGGAGAAGGATATCCTGCCGGTTTTAGGCGATGAGATCGGAGGTTATCTCTCCGATATCCGTGTGGGAGCCATGTTCCCGTATCCCCAGCTTTTGTTTTTCGTTGAGATCAATGATCAGGACAAGGCCGGGGAAATCCTGACAAAATTGACCGAACACGCCGTGATCGTCCCGCAGGAGGAAGAATACAAAAGCATTGTTCTTCATTATATATCCCTGCCCTTTGAGATCGACATCCAGCCGGCGTATTGTCTCTTGGACAGCTATTTGCTTGCGGCCACCAACCGTCAGATGCTTAAGAATTCGATCGACGCTTTCTCTGACCCGTCCTTAGGGTTATCTCACAACGAGACATTCCAGGCGATGGATCTCGGGGCCGCCGGCGAGAGCCGGAGCATTCAATTCGCGAGGGTGGGACAAATCATGGGGAAAATGGAAGGTGTTCTGGAATGGTCGAAGACATGGGTAGATTCGCAGGATGCCCGGAAAGAGGCTTTCAAGTCCGGAAGCGAGAAACGCCTGGCGGATGTGGAAAACGATCTCAATGGTCACAAAATGGCATTGGAAGAGAAGAAGGCGCGTGTCAAAACCCTGGAAGAAGAAATTTGGGATATGGAATCCCGCAGTCTTGATGTCACCCAACAGCGTGGGGAGCTCAAGAGTCTGGGCGATTCGATCGAGGGGCTGGATGAACAAATTGCCTCCACAGAAGAACAGAAAAAGGAACTTGCGGAGATCATCGGCGGGTATGATAATCACTTGGACGGCACACAGAGTCGGGAACATTTGATCGAAGGGCTGATCCGTCCCCTTTTGAAAAGCGCCACATTCATCCGTTCCTACGGGGCCAGAACGACTCTGGATCACGATGTCTTGACATCACTCTTTTTTTTGAAGGTGGAGTAGTTGAGGAGGTTCATTGAAGTATTCGCGGACATATTTCGGACTGGCCATTCTTGTGCTCTTGATTTTTTCTTTTGAAGGATGCGCGCTTCTGCAGATCCCCTTGAAGATGGTGGAGGCCCCGTTTTCTTTGTTGAGTCAGATTTTGAAGATTGTCGACAAACTTCCCAAGCCGCCTCCGTGGGT
>CAYIQK010000244.1:0-1828 GCA_964365515.1 uncultured Planctomycetales bacterium
TTTTCCGTGGAAATCGCGGGGAATCGCGTTAGAATGATGCCGGGGAGGATGAGGGGCGATGGAACGGGTCAGCCACGAACCATACATTGGACGCTATTGGAAACCGGTTGAGGGGGCGAGGATCCTCTGTGAATTGTGCCCGCGTTACTGCGTCTTGGCCGACGGACAGCGCGGGTTTTGTTTTGTCCGGCAGAATGCCGGCGGACGGATGGTCTTGACCACCTACGGTTATAGCAGCGGTTTCTGCATCGATCCCATCGAGAAAAAACCCCTCAATCACTTCTATCCGGGCACAAGCATCTTGTCTTTCGGGACGGCCGGCTGTAACTTGGGCTGTAAATTCTGCCAGAACTGGGATATCAGCAAATCCAGGGAATTCGACCGTCTCACGGACGAGGCCTCGCCTGAAAAAATCGCCCGCTGTGCCAGGCAATTGGGATGCAAAAGTGTCGCCTTCACTTACAACGATCCCGTCATCTTCGCCGAATACGCCATCGATATCGCTCAAGAATGCCACAAGCTCGACGTTAAGACCGTGGCGGTCACCGCCGGCTATATGACGGAGAAATCCCGTCCGGAATTTTATGAACATATGGACGCGGCCAACGTGGATCTGAAGGCCTTCACGCAGAGGTTTTATGAAAAAGTGACACTGGGAGCCTTACAGCCGGTCTTGGATACCTTGGTGTATCTCAAGCGCAAGACCAATGTCTGGTTTGAGATCACCACGCTTTTGATCCCCGGCGAAAACGACAGCGACGAAGAACTTCACGCGATGACGCGGTGGATCCACAGCGAACTGGGGACGGACGTGCCGCTTCATTTCAGCGCGTTTCATCCCGACTACCGGATGCTCGATAAACCGCCGACACCTCCCGCGACGCTCAAGCGCGCCCGCGAGATTGCGTTGTCCAAGGGGTTGAAATACGTCTATACCGGCAATGTCCACGACCCCGAAGGCTCCAGTACTTATTGCCCCAACTGCGGGGATCTTCTCATCGAGCGGGACTGGTATCATCTGGGTGTTTATCATCTCAAGAACCGAAACCAGTGCGCGAAATGCGGCAGTGTCTGCGCGGGGTATTTTGATGAGCGGCCCGGTGACTGGGGGGCGAAAAGACTGCCGGTGCGATTGAGTTCTTTCTAATGAAGGGTTCGCTGTCATGCGCATTTTGAGTTGGAACGTCAACGGCATCCGCGCTATTTCCA
Source organism: uncultured Planctomycetales bacterium (assembly GCA_964365515.1). GTDB lineage: Bacteria > Omnitrophota > Gorgyraeia > Zapsychrales > Zapsychraceae > CAYIQK01. The sequence continues at coordinate 1,210 of CAYIQK010000244.1, forward strand.
AGAAGGGTTTCCTGAATTGGCTTCATCAAGACTCCCCGGATATCTTGTGTCTGCAGGAGACCAAGGGGCATCCTCATCAGCTCACCGATGAGATCCTCAAGCCCGAAGGTTATCAAACTTATTGGGCCGCGGCCGAGAAAAAAGGCTACAGCGGAGTGGCCGTTTTCACAAAGGGCAAACCGAAATCAGTCAAAGAAGGGATGGGCATCAGAGAGCTTGACGCTGAGGGAAGACTCCTTCAGTTGGAATACGACGATTTTATCCTGTTCAACGTTTATTTTCCCAACGGCGGCGCGGGCAACAAGCGCGTGCCTTTCAAGATGAAGTTTTATGAAGCGTTTCTCAAGACAACGGACGCCCTCAAGGATGCGGGGAAGAGAATCATCGTCTGCGGGGATGTGAATACCGCCCACACAGAGATCGACCTGGCCAGGCCCAAAGAGAATCAGGAGAGGACAGGATTCCTCCCCGAGGAACGGGCCTGGGTGAGCAAATTCATCAGTCATGGCCATATCGACACGTTCCGGCATTTTCACAAAGGACCAGGCCATTACACCTGGTGGGATTACAAAACAAGGGCCAGAGACAGGGACATCGGCTGGCGCATTGATTATTTTTT
>CAYIQK010000245.1:0-1809 GCA_964365515.1 uncultured Planctomycetales bacterium
ACGAGCGACGAAACATCCGCACGCAACACTCTCAAGAATACTTCCAGCAAGCCCAGGAAGTCCTGGTCGGCGGGGTCAACAGCCCGGTGCGTTCCTTTAAAGGCGTCGGGGGACAGCCGCTCATCATGAAATACGGCCGCAGGACCCAGTTGTTTGATTACGACAACAACGCCTACACGGATTATTGTCTCTCGTGGGGCGCGCTCATCTTGGGCCACGCCCATCCCAACGTCATTTTAGCGGCGAAGAAAACCGTTGAGAAGGGGATCAGTTTTGGGACAACCACCCGCGAGGAAATCGAGATCGCCAGGCACATCACGCAGTGCGTGCCTTCGATGGAACTTATCCGTTTTGTCAATTCCGGCACCGAGGCGACTATGAGCGCGATCCGTCTGGCTAGAGGATTCACCGGGCGTGAGATCATTGTCAAATTCGACGGCTGTTATCACGGGCATTTTGACGATCTTTTGACCGCGGCCGGTTCCGGTGTGGCCATGTTGGCCGAGTCCTCGAGTCTGGGGATCCCGCACACGCATCTTCAGAACACCTTGAGTCTTCCGTATAATGATACCGCTGTGCTCGAGCAGACACTCACCAAGCATAAGGACAATATCGCCTGTGTCGTCATCGAGCCTGTTGCCGGCAATATGGGAGTCATCCCTGCCGCGCCGGAATTCTTAAAAATCCTTCGCGGATTGACCCGGGAATACGGCATTGTCCTCATTTTCGATGAAATCATGACCGGCTTTCGCGCAAGTTCAGGATGCGTTCAAGCCGAGGCGGGAATCACGCCGGATCTGACGTGTCTGGGCAAAATCATCGGAGGGGGGTTTCCCGTCGGCGCCTACGGCGGACGCGCGGAGATCATGAAGTGCTTAAGCCCCTTGGGCGGCGTATATCAGGCCGGGACATTTTCCGGAAACCCTGTTGTGATGAAGGCAGGGTTAGCGGCATTACGACTCCTCAATCATAAGTTTTATGACCGGCTGAATCAGAAATGCGAAGATTTCGCCCGTGACATCAACAGCCATTTAGCGCGGGAGAATATCAACGCTCACCTTTCCCATTACAAATCGATGATGAGCATCCGCTTTCGCAAGGCGCCGGTTTTGAATTACGAGGATGCGCGCAAGGCCGCCGGAGGGGAACGCTATGGCCAATTGTTCTGGCATCTGTTGAACGCAGGGATCTACTGGCCGCCGGCGGATTTGGAATCTTTTTTTGTCTCGGGGATGCATACGAAAAAAGATTTGGAAACATTGGCGTCAGCTTTGAAAGATTTTTTTAGTAATCGAACGAAAGGATAAAATGATGCGTCCAATGATTCCATTATGTCTTGTTCTGATGTTATTCAGCGTGACGGCGGCCGGATGTGTCCCCTTGGTCGTCGGGGCCGCGGCCGGAGCCGGGGGCGTGGCGTATGCCAAAGGCGTTTTAGAAAAAGGATTTGATAAATCTGTGGAGGCGCTTCACCGCGCCAGTGTCAAGGGCATCAAAGACCTCAAACTTTTCATCATCTCCGATGAAGCCCGCCGTCACACCGCGAAGGTTGTATTTGAATTTGACGACGGCCAAAAAGGGGAGGTCACGATCAAGGCGATGACCGAACAGTCGGCAAAAATGAAGATTCGTGTCGGTATCTTTGGCGATGAGGTCAAATCCCAGATGGTCTTAAACGTCATCCAGAAGCATTTGTGAGGAGATCCTATGGATATCACAATCAACTTTTCCAGTCGGCCGTGGGGTAATTACATCAAGCTTTTTCAGGAAGCGGGGGTGTGGGTCAAGCGTGTGGAGGTTGATCCGGGC
>CAYIQK010000246.1:0-1809 GCA_964365515.1 uncultured Planctomycetales bacterium
CTCCAAAATCTCCGCCACATTCCGGGCGATGGTTTGTTCGGGCTCACGGCTCATCAGAAATTGTGCGCCGGGCTGGCGCATAATTGCTTTCATTTCTTCCCCCGCTTTTTCTTGGGCCTGGGTAACGGTAGCTGTTTGACGGCCTTTTCAAATTCGCCGCCCGCCGCGTCGGCCTGCTGGATGCGCCAGCGGCTGAACTTGTCGTATTCGCCTTCAGCAAGTTCCTTCGCCATCTCGTGCGAAATTTTACCGGCATGGGTCAGGATGTTTCGGTCGTTGATGGTGAGGAAGGCGTGGAGCTTGGCAATCCAGTCTTTCATGTGCATGGGCACCCGCCGCATGGCTTGGCCTTCGGCAAAGATGAGATATTGCTCGACGAGGTTGTTCAGGGCGGCGAGTTCCGGCTCGCTTAGGTAATTCTTGGCGATAGTCACATCGTCTTTGCGCACCTTGACTCCGCGCCAATTGGTCAGGCCCATGTTAGGCTTTCTGCTGTCGGCGCGGGCGTGGATGATCTCCGCCGCCGTCTGGCCGGTAATAGCCCAGTGCATCTTGTTTTGCACGGTCTGAAAGAACTCGATGCTCTCAGGCCGGGTGGGATCGTAATCAATGCTCGTGGCGTAAATGTCGGTGATCTTCTGGTAGAACCGCCGCTCGGAGGTGCGAATATCCTGAATCCGCCGGAGCAGTTCGTCGAAATAATCGAAGGGCTGATCAGGGTTCTTGAGGCGCTCGTCGTCAAGGACAAATCCTTTGACAATGTATTCGCGGAGTTTCTGTGTGGCCCAGATGCGAAAGCGCGTGGCCACGGCGCTTTTGACACGGTAGCCAACGGAGATGATGGCGTCCAGGTTGTAAAAACGGGTGCTGTAATCCTTCCCGTCAGCGGCAGTAGTAAAGAAATTCTTTACAACTGAACTCTCGGGGAGTTCACCCTCCCCAAAGACGTTCTTCAGGTGCTGGCCAACGTTCTGCTTGCTGGTCTGAAACAAATCAGCCATATGCTGCTGGGTCAGCCAGACGGTCTCGCCTTCCAGCCGAACTTCTATTTTCACCTGTCCATCTTCGGATGGATAAACGAGGAACTGTCCCCTGGCCGGCGGCCTGAATTCTGCTGAATTGCTCATAGGGTCTCCATGGATAATCTGTTGTGTTACTGCCTGAAAATAGCCTCTGGCGCGTACGCCTGACCATTTTCCCGAAGTCAGGAAAATGGTCTTGAAGGTGTGTGTTGTGCGATTCGGCCTTACGCCTCCAAAATCTCCGCCACATTCCGGGCGATGGTTTGTTCGAGGTCGTGTGCCTGGGCATTAAGGGTCTCAAGTTCCTCATTCAACGTTTCCAACTGCTCCTTGAAATCCTCATCACTCACGGACTCCCCCGGTGCAACTCCCACATAACGACCCGGGTTCAGGGACCATCCCTGCGCCTCGATCTCCTTAATCGTTGCCGTCTTGCAAAGTCCGGGAACATCCGTATATTTCATCTTCTTGCCGAAGGCCTCGATGAGTTTTTCCTTTGCCTCATCGCCACCAAGGGTGAAATCAACATCTTCGTCCCGATAAAGGCGGACAAGATTCGCGATGAAGCCGATCTGCGCTGGTGTCCATTCACGGTGAGCGCGATCCACCTGCCGGTAAATATGCCTGGTATCGATGAAAAGGACGCGCTCAGCACGGGGCGTCTTCGTTTTTCCCTTATCGAAAAACCACAACGTACAGGGCAAGGTCACGGTGTAGAACATGTTCGGGCCTACCGCGATCATCACATCAACGGCCCGATCCCGGATCAGCTTCTGCCGAAGTTCCT
>CAYIQK010000247.1:0-1796 GCA_964365515.1 uncultured Planctomycetales bacterium
TTTGATTGAAAAAGAAGGATAGGCTAGGTTTTAGGTGTTGGGTGATAGGTTTCAGGTTAGGGGTTAGAGATGAAGTTTCTGGAAGAACAGCTTAAAAAAGCAGGACAGTTATTCGAGAAGGGGAAGCCTCTTGAGAAACTTTATCCTCTTTATGAGGCAACGGAGAGCTTCCTTCTTTCATCCGGGGCAACGACTAAAAAGGCTCCGTATGTCCGCGATGCCGTTGATTTGAAAAGGGTGATGATTTCCGTCGTGATCGCCCTGATCCCCTGTATTCTGATGGGAATATATAACGTGGGGTATCAGATCCAGACGGCTAAGGCTCTGGCGCCTTCTTTCTGGGGCTGCGTTGGGCCCGGGATGGCCAAGGTCCTGCCGATCATCTTTGTGGTTTACGCGGCGGGCGGCTTTTGGGAGGTTTTGTTTGCCGTTGTGCGCAGGCATGAAATCAATGAAGGGTTTTTGGTGACGGGGATCCTTTTCGCGCTCACGCTTCCGCCGACGATCCCTCTGTGGCAGGCGGCGGTGGGGATTTCTTTCGGGGTCGTGTTTGGAAAAGAAATTTTCGGCGGGACAGGGATGAATGTGTTCAATCCGGCGCTGGTGGCGCGGGCCTTTGTCTTTTTCGCCTATCCTGCTCAGATGTCCGGCTCCAACGTCTGGGTGGCCGTGGACGGTTACACGGCCGCGACCCCTTTGGCGGTGGCCGCGGCCGCTTCCAAGGGCACGTCGGTCGTGGAGGCCTTGGCCCAGCAGGGGTATCATTTTTCGAATATGCTTTGGGGTTTCATCCCCGGCTCCATCGGTGAGACTTCGGCCGCGGCGTGCGTGATGGGTCTCATTTTCCTTCTGGTTGTCGGGGTTGCCAGCTGGCGCACCGTGGCGGGATGCGTTTTGGGACTGCTGGCGATGAGCGGCGTTTTTTATCTCATCCAGGGTCCGGACAAATTGTCCTTTTTCGGTCTGCCGCCTTATTGGCATCTGGTGATGGGAGGGTTCGCCTTCGGTTCTGTCTTCATGGCGACGGATCCGGTGTCTTCGAGCGCCACGAATCCCGGACGATGGATTTATGGATCTTTGATCGGAGCGCTTGTGGTCTTGATCCGCGTGGTGAATCCGGCTTACCCGGAAGGGATGATGCTGGCGATTTTATTTATGAATATGTTCGCGCCTTTGATTGACTATTGCGTTGTCGAACAGCATGCCAAATCCAGGATCAAGAGAATTCCGCAATCGGCTGCGAGGAGCTTAAAGTGAGCATCAACACCAAGAGCAACGCTTATACCTTCCTGTTTGCCGTCATTGTCTGTGTCGTGTGCAGTGTGATGCTTTCGATCTTCACCGAGGGATTGCGTAAACGCCAGGAGATCAACGCGGAGCTCGAGGTCAAAAAGAATATTCTCAAGGCCGTTGTCTTGAGCGAGCCTCTCGCCCCGAAAATGGCTCCTTTGGAGATTTTCAAAGTTTATGAAAGCAAGATTGAAGAGATTGTCGTTGATATCGAAGGAAATGTTGTGCAAGGGAAAAAACCTTCGGAGTTGACGGAGAAAGACAAAGGCCTTTTCCCTCTTTACCTCTACAAAGAAAATGACCGGATTTTGGCTTACGCCTTTCCCATTGTCGGGCAAGGTTTGTGGTCGACCCTTTACGGATATCTGGCCCTGGAGGCGGATGCCCTCACGGTGCGGGGAATCACATTTTATAAGCATGGGGAGACGCCGGGCTTAGGGGGCGAGATTGAGAAGGAGTGGTTTCAAAACAATTACAAGGGCAAGACGATTTATTCGCTCCAGCAG
>CAYIQK010000248.1:0-1787 GCA_964365515.1 uncultured Planctomycetales bacterium
CCGTGCTCAAAGCCGGCATTGCGCATTTGTGGTTTGTGACGCTTCATCCTTTTGAGGACGGCAATGGGCGCATCGCACGCGCGATCGCGGATATGCAGCTTGCGCGTGCCGACGGCAGTCGAGAGCGTTTTTACAGTATGTCTGTTTCGATCCGCCAGGAACGAAACGCTTATTACGATGTTCTTGAGAAGACGCAAAAAAATACCCGTGTCACAAAGACAGGGATCGATATCACGGCATGGCTGGAATGGTTTTTGGCTTGCTTGGACCGGGCGCTGGACACAACGGAAATCACGCTGGCCGGTGTGTTCAAAAAAGCGCGTTTTTGGGAGTCTCATCCGGCCGGATCCATTAACGAGCGGCAGCGGATCATGATCAGCAAGCTATTCGATGGCTTTGAAGGAAAGCTCACTTCTTCCAAATGGGCGAAGATCGCGAAGTGTTCGCAGGACACGGCCCTGCGGGATATTCTTGAGCTTGTTGAGAAAGGTGTCCTTGTCAAAGATTCCGCCGGCGGACGTAGCACGAGTTATTTGTTAAAAGATCTGTAAAAGAGTTCGCCCAAAATTGCCTTCTCTGCAGTTTGTCGGGCAAAACCGTGCTAACACCCTGCTAACAAAATAAGCCGAAACAGCGTCAAAAGCGGTCAATCGCCAGTAAGTTTGAAATCGCTCAACCATTGACATCCTTAAGAGATAGCAAACAATCTTAAACAGCGTTAACAGCGTTAAAATTGAAGTAATCCAGAAGTTAAAAAAGATGGTGCAAATCTTAGTGAAAGATGATCAATTGAACGGTAAGTGATAAATATAAGGATTCATTTGTTTTAATGAGCCTTAACGGATTTTAACCAATTGTCTCCCAAAATGTCTCCATTTTGGAGACCCTTGGGAAGCCCTGCTGTAATTCTGCCAATAATTTAGTGTAAATTTGTGCATAAAAATTTGTATATTTGTGCATAATTTTTTGTAGTTTTGTGCATAATTTTATGCTATGCTTAAAGCGTTAACGGGGAGGTGCTTTATGAAGTATATTTCAAGATGGTTGGAAGATCGAATAGTTGAAGTGCTGAAATCGCATCCGGTCGTTATTTTGACCGGTCCCCGGCAGGTTGGAAAGAGTACGTTGCTGGAGAACGCTCCTTCTTTGAAAGAATGGCGATATTTGACATTGGATGATCCCGATGCGCTGGAACAAGCCAAGGAGGATCCCAAGGGATTGCTTTGGGAGGAAAAGCCGACGATTGTCGATGAGGTACAGCGGTGTCCCGATCTTCTTTTGACGATCAAATATTTAGTGGATAAATCTCGAAGAAAGCGCCAGTTCATCTTGTCGGGTTCCGGAAATATTTCGTTGCGGAAAGCCCCGCGTGAGACTTTAGCCGGACGGGCGAAATATCTGCATTTAACCGGTTTCGGTTTAAGGGAGAGGCAAGAGTCGCCTCCCCGATCCATTTTGGATGAGCTCTTGCGGGACAGGAAAATAGAGCCCGCAGATGTTAAGAATACTGAAAATCTTTTGGAGGCGGTTTGGCGAGGGGGGTTGCCGGGGGTTGTTTTGGCCTCTTCGGACAAGGTGGCTTTGGAGCGGATGGGAAGTTATGTGGATACTTATATTCAAAGAGATATCCAGGATCTGATGAAAATGCGGCATCCTCAGAATTTTCGTCGTCTTATGACAGCATTGGCCCAGGCAACCGGTTGGGAGAGTGTGCAGGAGGAATTATCCAAGGTTTGCGGGGAAAAACGGAGCAATGTCAGCCGCCATATGAGTCTTTTGAAAGATAC
>CAYIQK010000249.1:0-1776 GCA_964365515.1 uncultured Planctomycetales bacterium
CCATTCTTGATCAAGCAACCGTCTTGCCGAAGGAAGCGCGGTTGCCGCTTTATCGCGAGACAGTCAAGACTTATATGTCTTTAGTGGATAAGACCACGCCCGAAGATGTGAGGAAAAATGGTTTTCTTATCGGACCGATAGATTACCATCCTGATAATTTCATGGTAGACCAAAGAAGAGGCGTGATTGTTGTGGTGGATATCGGCACGATAGGTAAAATGACGCCCGCTCAGATATTACAGGGTCTTTTCGAGGACTATAGCTTGGCGTCTGAGCCGTTTTCAAGCGGCGAGGATGCTTGGGGGGATTACGGCGTTGCCTATGTTTTAGATGAAAGCAGTTTTGGTTTAGATCAGTACAATAAACATTTGTTTGATGGGGTTAGAGATGCCTTAGGGGATCAGAAGACAAAAGAATTTCTTGCCGCCGCTTACAATGACAAAGAAACGATTCCATTCTTGGGTGTAAATAATCCTATTCTGTTTGACACTCAGAAACAGCAGATAGCAAAGTATATGGAAGATGAGTTTTCCGTTAAGTTAGGGTCTTCTCCGCCGGAACAGAAGAAGTTAAATCAACCCGCCGGCTCCTCTCCTTTAGGGAAAGATTTTGCTAAGAAAGACAGGATTTTAAGAAATAAGTCGGAATCCTCAAGCCGCGTAAAATCCGCTCTCCGATATTTGAAATATGGCGCGGCCGCCGGGATGGCGGCAATCGCGGGATACGGGGCCTATCAGGGAGGGGAATTTGTTTATGATGAGATAAAGCCATTGGCTTCCGAGATGGTTAAAATTGTCGGCAATCGGCTTTCGACAGAGAGAACGGTACGGATTCATGACGTGATGTATCCGAAAAATCAGGAGAGCAGGTTAAAAAATAATTTTATAAGAAATGTCATAGGGGATCTTTATGGCACGGTTAATGAGGAAAAAATGATCCGCATGATGCCGGAACCGACGGGATCCGTTTTAGATGCTTTAGAAACGGTTAAAAAGTTCGGCCCTGATATCACAGCCGCCGCGCAGACAATGGATATTAACAAGGAAATGTTGGCGGCGGTTCTTTTCGCTGAGGCCTCGGATATGGAGACCTTTGAAAAATTCACGGATTCTGTAGGAGGGCATGTTAAAGACACATCGCGAGGGCCGTTCCAGGTGAAGGTAACGACTGCTCAAAATGTTATAAGAGCCTTCCCCCAGCATTTTGCGGAGCACAAGGATCTTTCCTTGGGAGAGATAGGCAAGAAGCTTGAAACGGACGGACGGTTTGCCGCGGATATCGCCGCCGCAGAGATTAAGTTATTAGATAAGGAATTTAATGGGGATGAGGAGAAGATTTACGCGGGGTACACGGCAGACCGCGACATAATAAAGAAAAGAGGCCTTTTGAAAGATCTTTTCAGAAAAGGCCTCCGGGAGGAAATTGAAAAAGACGAAGGATTGAAGGGAGCAAAAGGGTATCAGGCGCTCAACATCCGGTACGCGGCGACCCGTTATGCCACCTACGCGAAACACGGCCGCAAACTGATCAAAGAGTTAAACATTTTTGATGGAACCCACCAGAAAACAGATAAATCCTCGTCGCCGATCGCGCGGGATCTGACCGTCACCCGCGGGTCGGTCGTTCGTTCTTACAGGTCGGTGAGCGAAGCGGTCTCGATGCCGGAGGCGTTGGCCAAAGAATCCATGGCCGGCAAGATTGAACTGGCGAATTTGGCACCGGAGACAACCTTTGTGTTGTAAGCCGTTTCCCCCTTGGAAGAGGCAAAAGGGCTTG
>CAYIQK010000250.1:0-1757 GCA_964365515.1 uncultured Planctomycetales bacterium
GGAGGCCACAATTCCGTATGTAACCAGAATCAGCCCGGAGGGTCAAGAAAGGGAACAAGCAAGGTCAGAGAGCGTTAGGATTTAGGCTTATGTTTCGGATCAACCAAAAGACGGAGAGGTTTTGTAATAACTGCGTAGGCATTGTAAACTAAGTCATAGCGCTGGATGTTGTGAGTCGAACTACCTTTAGTAACAGCTTTCGGTATATATTTCCGCGCTTGCGTTAGGATCTTCTCCCCATGAATCGCACTACCTGCAGTGCGTACGGCATCTTTACTGATTTCCAGAGAATCAGCCAACGATTCCCTCTTTTTCAAGTTCATTGCAAACATCAACAACTAATGGCAAATCAAGTTGAAGCGTTTCGGCAATTACACCGTAATCAAGCACTCCTCCACCTCGGAACAACTGGATGATTTCCTCTCTCGCTTCTTCCCTTGGTAATGACCGAAGCGCAATAGGCTTCTCATCTTGAACAGGGACAGCGGTAAGATTCTTAATATATTCTTCGAGAGCCCTTAACCGTTCTCGCAGTTCAAGTACTTCGCCTGCAAGCGGAGATGCGAGGGATCCGGTAGCATATATTGTACGCCCACCTGCTGTAGGTACCATGCCAAGCCATTGGAAGGCCGATGTAATACCAATGCCCGGAGTAGTAACGTCTGTTCCAGCCAGCACATTCTCAAATAAGACGGTGTCTCCTTGTAACGCATAGACATGCCGAGAAAGATGCGTAGAGGCAGATTCCTCGAGCGGTTCCGGAATTGTCCTAGCAGCATCAGGCTGCCGAGGGAATGGAACGATAGCAGCAAGTGTTTTTTTTGCAGCGACTGGTTGCGCTTTCTCTGGGACAGCCATGGCTAGACCTCAATTATCCAAGTCTGAGTTTTCCATCCAAATATTCTGGAAGCCGTTTTTGGTTGTAGTCGTCCGCAAACTGTAGTACTTCGCCGATCAAGCTAAAGCTATGACCCACATCCTGATCCTCATTATTTATATCGCATTCAATTAAAATTTGATCCTCGACAGGGACACGATCTTTTGCAACTGATTGAAAGTTGAGGTGAATATTTTTCCCCTGTTCTCTGAGCGTCGGACGGAGACGCAGGAAAAAAACAGGATCGGCAGCAAAGGCGGGCAGAAGGTTCTTAAAGCCTTCCAGCGCTTTAGGATGGCTTAATATGTATTTATGGACCTTCCCTGCCACCTTTATGTTGTCCTCGTTAACCTCAAAAACCTCTATGAGGCGCTTTGCAATCAGCTCACAATTTCTCCGGAATTTATCAGCGTCAAATTCTTGTCTACTGGTAAATAAGAGATTGCTGTCCGTTATGGTCAACTGGGTCTTCTCTTTGTTGTGAAAGATGAACGGAAAGCCACCCGGCTGAACAACCTTAGTCGTGAATAAACCCTGTGCGACCTTAGTGATTTGCCTGTACAATTTGTCCCCGAATTGTGGGTCCAATGTAATCTCAGCGAGAAAATGCAGACCGAAAGCTATTTCAGTTAGTTGCAGGTGTTTATTTATGTTAGCCATGGATCCGCCATGCATGAGTTATTAAGATATCAAACATCACGGTTGAAAAGCGAGCCAGAATCTACCTGAAACTTCTCACATTAAAGTCAAGTGGATATAATTGATTTTACATGTTCTTTTAGGCATTCCTTTTCCTTAGACAGAAGATCACACCGCGTCGCCGATGGCGCCGGGGTCGATGCGCACCATGGACGCCTGGCTCAGCCGGATGATCTGTCCC
>CAYIQK010000251.1:0-1752 GCA_964365515.1 uncultured Planctomycetales bacterium
GATACGTAACGTCAAGCAAGCGCTCTAATTCTTCAACCGACATCGACAACGGCGGCATCAAAACAATGACATTACCAAGCGGTCTCAAAATAACGCCGTGCTTACGGACTTCCTGGCACACACACACGCCGATCTTTTCTGTCCAAGGATACGGCTCTTGAGTTGCCCGGTCACGCACCAGTTCAATCCCGACCATAAATCCCCGCTGGCGGACATCACCAACGTGGGGAAGATTATAGAACATTTGCAGCTTTCGGCTCAAGAACTTTATTTTGGGGGCCAATTTACCCAAAGTCCCTTCTTTTTCAAAGACTTCCAGATTGGCCAGGGCCGCCGCGCAGGCCAAAGGATTCCCGGTATACGTGTGCCCGTGAAAAAATGTCTTTTGCTCCTTGTGATCAAAGCAGAATCCGTCAAAAATCTTTTGTGTGGTCAATGTGGCCGCCAGCGGCAGATACCCGGCCGTGAGTCCTTTTGCCAAACACAGAATATCCGGCGAAACTCCCTCCTGTTCACAGGCAAACATTTTACCCGTGCGGCCAAATCCCGTAGCAACTTCATCGGCGATAAAAATAACTTCGTAGCGGCGGCAAAGCTCGCGCATCCTTTTTAAAACACCTTTCGGCCACATGATCATCCCCGCGGCCCCCTGGACGATCGGCTCAACGACAAAGGCGGCGATCTGCCCGTGCTTTTTCTTGAGCATCGCTTCGAACCGGTCCAGACATTCAAAGGCGTAGTCCGGGTATTTTTTGCCTTTGGGAGCGCGGTAACAATCCGGAAAATCCACTTTAATCGTCTTGAAGGTCAGGCCTCGATAGACTTTATGAAAAAGCTCGATGCCGCCGACACTGACACTGCCCAGCGTATCGCCGTGATACGAATTCGCCAGATGCGCGATATATTTCTTTTTCTTGTGGCCGATATTCTGCCAGTACTGGTAAGCGATCTTGATCGCCACCTCAACCGCTGTTGACCCGTTGTCCGAATAAAAAACTTTGGTCAAACCCTTGGGCGCAATTTCGGTCAGCTTCTTGGCCAACTCGATAGCTGGAGTATTCGACGATCCCAATAGTGTCGAATGTTCAAGTTTGTTGAGTTGCTCGCGAATACGCTCATTGACAACTCGATGTCCGTGTCCGTGCACATTGACCCACAGGCTCGATATCCCGTCGAGATATCGGTCGCCTTTGGTGTCGATCAAATAACTTCCCTTCGCGCGGTCAATGACCAACGGCTCATCCGCTAACCAATCCTTCATCTGGGTAAACGGATGCCACACATACGCCTTGTCCCACTCGACCAATTGCTTTTGCCGCGAGGCCGACAGCGGCGGTGAGGGTTCAATGATCTGCTGAAGCTTGATCGTTTTGGCGCAGTGACGCGCAATTTCTTTCGGCCGCAAATTCTTCAAATAGGGGATCGTTCCCAGAACAGGAACGTTACCCAACCGACGAATAACATTCGGATTGGTCTTCTCGGGCAATCCCAGAAGGGTTGCCCGAGAAGGAATACCGTGCTTTCGTTTGGAAGCTTCACTAAATATAACGCCGCGCACCTGCAAACCTTGACCGCGGGCCTGTGCAATGGTCAAAAGCGTGTGATTGATCGTCCCCAATCCCAGCCGCGCGATGATAAGAAGTTCCAGATCGAGATCCCGTACCAGGTCCGCGACAAAATAATCATCATGAAGAGGCACCATCAACCCGCCGGCGCCTTCGACCAGAAGAATGTCATGTTTTTGTTTTAATC
>CAYIQK010000252.1:0-1743 GCA_964365515.1 uncultured Planctomycetales bacterium
ATGAGAAGGACACGAGCGCGTATGTGGTCAAGAGCCGGTTGAAGGTGATGTTGGAAGAAGATTACGAAGCGTTGCGAAATGAAATGAGCAACGCGGAGTCCCGAGCCCATCGCGGGGACATGGCAGGGGCGAGGGATGAGGCGCATATGCAGTTGAAGTCCCTCGTCTCGGGGAATCAAACGAAGGAGACTCGGGACGACTTCAATAGCCCGGACGTTACTCAAGTGATACGGGAAGTTTTGATCCCGGCTATTGAAGTCGAAGTCAACGAAGGGGAGAACTTCGCCAACCTGCGCCAGATGTACAACTCGCTTATCCTGGCCGCGTGGTATAAATTGAAATTGAAGGCAGGGACAGGTCGCGACCTGTCCCTACTGGGCCAGATTTACGTCGATCAAAACAAAACCAAAGGGATCGATACCGAAGACAAACAGATCAACCAGAAAATTTACGACCAGTACATCGAATCCTTCAAGAAGGGAGTTTACAACTACATCAAGGAAGACACCGACCCCGCGACTCAGGATATTATTCCCCGCAAATACTTCTCCGGAGGGCTCGGGTTTGGAAAGGGGATCTTGGCCATGGTGGCCGCTTCGCTGATGATATGGGGCGCGTCGGTCCAGCCCGCGCCGGCGGCCGATTTGCTGAATGAGATCAAAAATGGCAAGAACAATTCTGTCGAGGTCGTGCTCGGCGAAAATCCCCTCAAAAGCACCGAAGAAACCCTCGCCGCCCTCGAACCGCCGGTCTCGATCGATCAGGAGCGAACGACGAGCGATGAACAACGCACGACCAACAAGGCCTCCTCGCCGGTGGGGGCGCGCATCGAAGAGATTAAGGGGCTGTTGCAGGAGATCGATAAAGAGCGGCAAACGCCCGGCTCAGGGAATCTGCCGCAGGTGGGGGTTATCTCGGACGTTCATGGCGCGGCGGACTTGTTTTTTAAATACGCGGCCGATGCCATATCCCGGAATATCGGCAGACCCGTAGTCCTTGAGGACAAGAAATTTCCCAAAGTGAGCATAAAAGCACAGCTTGAAGAGCAAGGGGTCAAGATAAAGGAAATAACGCTCAAATTTGATCTGTTAGGCGACTGGGCAGACAGGGGCCCTTACGGCGTCAAGGTCCATCTGGCCGGCATAGAATTAGATGAATTGGGGCTCGTTCTCGACGGAGGCATGATTGAGGGGAACCATGATGAATGGATGGAGAACAATTTGAAAGGGCTCCACTTGCCTGTCGAAAAGGGACACAACTATCGTGGGCATGAGCAGATCCGAAGGCTGGTGGAGGAAGTGCATTGGGACGACCCCGGGATAGCGAAAGACAGATTTGGCTGGTGGGCCGCGAGGCTTAAGGAGTATAACGCCAGCCAAAAAGATCTGCGGGAAAACGGTACTCTCACGATTGGGGGCGAACAGATAAAAGTTTTGGATATTCGAAAAAAGATTAAAGAAGAGATGTATCCAAAGCTCAAAGACAGGACCGATGTTACGGCCGATCAGAAAAAACTCATTGAGGAACTCATGGGGGTTCATTACGGCATGGATGTTTTTACGGGCTTTAATGATATCGGGATGATGCCGGTGCAATGGTGGCAAGAGAGATATGAGACGGTAAAGGCGTATGCCCGGGCGGCAAGGGAAACAGAAAAAAACTACGAGATAAATATCGAAATGGATCCCAAAAAGCACGTCTGGGAGGAATTGGAAAAATACACCAAAGAGGCCGCGGGAATAG
>CAYIQK010000253.1:0-1715 GCA_964365515.1 uncultured Planctomycetales bacterium
CCTTTTTGATGACGCCCAAGGCCCGGATGAGCTCCGGCTGGAACCGCTCGCCGCCAATCTTAAAATTCATCCGCGAGCGCTCGGTCTGAGCGCCGTAATATTTGTCGGCCGGGACATGGATTTCTCCCATACTATCGGTTTCCTTACGATAAATCATCGCTCCCCCCCTTGTGTCCCCTGATCGGTTAGCTGTCACCTATGCTGCTATGCTATCTCTCTCAACAAATAACTCGTACTGCGTCCGCCGGCGGAATCTTTGATAAGGATACCTTTCTCAACAAGCTCAAGAATATCCCGGTGAGCCGTATCCTGCGAACACTTTGCGATCCTCGCCCATTTCGAAGAGGTGAACTTTCCTTCAAAGCCGTCAAATAACTTGTTGATCATCATTCGCTGACGTTCGTTCATGGATCCGGCCGGATGAGATTCCCAAAAGCGCGCTTTTTTGAACACGCCGGCCAGCGTGCTTTCCGTTGTGTCCAGCGCACGGTTCAAACAAACCAGAAACCACACAAGCCATGCCGTGATATCAATCCCTGCCTTTGTGACATGGGTATTTTTCTGCGTCTTCTCGAGAACATCGTAATAGGCATTGCGTTCCTGACGAATCTGAACAGACATACTGTAAAAACGCTCCCGGCTGGCGTCCGCACGCGCAATCTGCATATCCGCGATCGCCCGTGCTATGCGCCCATTGCCGTCCTCAAATGGATGCAGGGTCACGAACCACAAATGCGCAATACCCGCTTTGAGCACGGGATCCATATCCATCGATCCACTTGTGATGAGCCCATTCGATTCGCTTCGCTCGCTCAGGGCCGAACCATTAAACCAACTTAAAAAGTTCTTCATTTCACGGTTAAGACGGCAGGCCGCCGGAGCCTCAAAATGCACGCGCTCACGCCCGACGGCGCCGGAAACGACCCTCATGGGGCCATGACTATCATTCCGCCAGGCACCGACAGTAATTTTATGCATCCCACTGCGCCCTGTTGGAAACAAGCTCGCATGCCAGCCCAAGAGCCGGTCTTTCGTAAAGGGTTTATCGAAATTCTGAGTGGCATCCAGCATCATCTCCACGACACCATCAACATGACGGTCGGAAGAAACAAGCCCACCAATATCCATCCCCAACTTCCGCGCGATAGATGAACGAACTTGGCTTCGGTCAAGGATCTCTCCTTCGATCTCACTACTCTTTAAAACATCAAGCGTAAGAGTCTGTAGTACAGCCTCAGAGCGCAAAGGAAAACCCAATGCCTCCATACGGCCGATCAACCGCCCCTGGCGGCTGCGCACAGTTCCCAACACGGATGCGATCCGTTCATGCGCCCATGTAAATTTCGGCCAAATATCCAATTGATGAATGTATTTCATATTATCCGCACATTATGCGGAGAATATATCACTTATTCTCCGCAAACGCAAGCTGGCAGTTCTTCCCGACAAGCAGACGGCAAGAGAGACTGATCAATGTTATCGAATATTCTATGCATGATTTTCCATGCATTCATAGCGATAGGATATCATAAAAAAGATCAGGTGCGTGGCCTGGATTAACTTTTCCTGTCCGCAAAGACCTTGAAGATGTCAATGGGAATCGGAAACAGCGTCGTTGTGTTATTCTCCGCGCCGATTTCAACCAGAGTTTGCAGATAACGCAATTGTAAGGACATGGGGAATTTTTGCATGAGTTCCGCCGCCTGGCAGATTTT
>CAYIQK010000254.1:0-1712 GCA_964365515.1 uncultured Planctomycetales bacterium
GCATATCGCTCATCAATTTTTTGTTCATGGTGATCATTGGACTCATCGGCGGACTTATCTATGTCTTTACATTATCTTCTGGACGGATACAATATCATTCACCAGATGCCGTCGTCCGACGCGCTGAGGCTTGAGGACAGGCGTCATCAGCTGGTCCGGTTCATTGAATTCCGAAGGCCTCAGGGCAGTTTGCGTAATCCAGTGACCATTGTCTTTGACGGCAAGGCCGGTCACTGGAGCGGGACGGATTCCTCCGGCGTGAGGGTCGTGTTTTCTGAAGGGGAAACTGCCGACACGAGGATTGTCCGCATGGTCTCGCAGGCCCCCAACAAAAAAACCATGGTGGTGGTGACCGATGACCGGGAAATCCAGTACGCGGTGCGCGCTTTGGGGGCTCAGGTGAGCGGCGTGCAGGAATTTTTAGGACGAGTCCTCAAGTCCTCAGCGAAGATGAAGGGCGGGAAGAAAGAAAGCGGCTCCTCCCAAGAACGCGGGTCACAGGAGAAGTACATCTCTCAAACACTCGCGCATACCATCACGTCGGAATTCGAGAAAATTTGGTTGAATCACAAGGGGTGAAAGACAGCGAACTATGCGGCCTGCGATCCGATTGGCGATGAATGGTTTGACAGCCCCGGGACAGGCGGTTTGTTTTTTGGGGGAAATTTTAGGCCATGTCTTGAAAGGGCGCGTCCGCTTCTCTGAGATTCTCAAGCAGATTTACGAACAGGGTCTGCAGTCGGTCACGATTGTTGTTTTGACCTCTTTGGCCTCGGGGATGGTCCTGGCCCTGCAGGGTTATGTTGCGATGGCGCGCTTCGGCGCCAAGGAATACATCGCCCATTTGGTGGCGCTTTCTCTGGTGCGGGAGCTCGGGCCGGTCTTCACCGCCCTGATTTTCTCCGGCAAGGCCGGCGCGCGCATCACGGCCGAATTGGGAACCATGAACGTCAACGACCAGATCTTAGCCACGCGCACCTTAGGGGTTGACCCCATCGATTACCTGGTTGTGCCGCGGATCGCCGCCTGCGTCCTGGTCTTGCCGATCTTGACCGTCATCGCGGAGATTGCCGGCATCGCCGGAGGATATCTCGTCGCTGTCTCACAGGCCCATATCCCAGGGCCTTTTTACATCAATCAGACGATCAAGGCCGTTGGGTATGTGGATTTTTTTAGCGGCTTTATCAAAGTCTTCTTCTTTGCTATCATCATTGGGTGGGTCTGCTGTTATCAGGGGTATTTCACGAAAGGGGGCTCCTTGGGGGTTGGGAAATCCACAACTCAGGCCGTTGCTTATTCGTATATTTTTATCATTTTGTCGAATGTGGTTTTGACTAAGATGATTTTAACCTTTTGGGGATAGGGGTCAATCTATGAGGAAGCGGTCACATTTCAAGAAGGTCTATGGCCTATGGCTTATGGTCTATGGTCTTTTGTGGGTGGCGGGCTGCGCGAAGCCGGTGGGCAATGTCGGCAACGTTCAGAGTTATTCGGCCGCGCCTGTGGAAGCCCAGTGGATCCGCGATGGTGATCCGATTGAATTTGAAGGCCGGATGTGGTATCCGGCCGACGGCGTTGAGGGTCTGTTGGATTCCGAGGTGTATCTTCTGGGAGAACAGCGCGGCGCGCAATTTTTTGCCGACAAGACTGATGTCCGTCCCTACAACCGGCTTTACACCAAGTTCGGAAAAAATCAATTCCGCTATTTTGAA
>CAYIQK010000255.1:0-1700 GCA_964365515.1 uncultured Planctomycetales bacterium
TTCCCCACCATTACTCAGGAAGATATCAAGGCCTGCATTCATTATGCCAGTCACCTTGTCGTAACCCGCCATGAGCAATCCCACAATGCCAAACATCATATTCTTGGCCGATGAATGCCTTGATAAAGCCACAGTTGATTTTCTCAAAAGCTTAGAATATAAAGTTATCACTGGCCTGGCTGGATCAGCGAATGGAACTTTATTGAATAAGGCCGTCAGTGAAGATATGATTTTCATTAGAGTATTTCCCGCCATCGCCGGATGTTCGCCGCGGCGGAAGTCGTCCGCCTCACCGGCGCTTAGCGCCTCATCCGGACTGCGCGCAATGAACGGAAGCATCGCCGCCATAAGGCCCGCCGGCGCAGCGGTCATCCCCAGGACGGAAGCGGTCAGCCCCAAAATCCCAGCGGCCAGCATATACACCGGCCCACTTCTCGAAGGTACTACGCGACGCCACCTTTTGGAGGTGCGGGGAGCAGAACGACGGGCAAAAGCGCCTGCCGTAACTAGAGTGGCAAAAATCATTAAACGAAACTGATCGAAATCAACGGGAGATGCCGGAGTATTCACCGAAATTCTTTGACTCCTGAAGCGTTGGTCTTGCGCCTCCTTTGAAGGCCGCCAGGTGTGCGGACGTCTCGACCGCTTAAAGGTCAGCGCGGGGCTGTGCCTCTCATCCTTTAGCGTTAATAGACCAACCAAATTGGGGTCGTAACTTACAATCCTCACTCGGTTTTTTCGTTCATGGGTCTGCCAGCTCAGTTGACCTTTGAACGGGCCTTGGCCGCGGGCAAAGGTCACTACAATTTTCCCCCACTGTTGGCTGCGCCGGCGTTTTTCTTCACGATATTTACGGGTTGTCTCTTCCATGTCCCGATAAAATTGCATTGTTTTCTCCACCTCCGCGGGAAGGCATCTTCGATAAAGAACCCGGAAATGGCTGTTGGGATCCTTAATCAACGCCGCAATCTTCTGGGCCTCGGCTTCCGTCAAGGTAAGGCCCTGTCCTCCCAAAAACAGATGCTTCCCTCCCCGAATTTCTCGAATCACGATCTGCAAAGCCCGGCAAGCCGGAGCGGTCCAATCTCTCCCCGTACCTTCAAGCGCAGGAAAGCGACTACGAAGGTCTTCCACCAAGAATTCCGGCAATATTCCCTTGTAATCTATACCGGCCCGGTAAAACAATTCTTGAATAGTCAAAAAGGTTGTTCGTACAAAATAACTTTTTAAAACATTTCTTCCTTTCGCTTGATCCAAAGCAAGCATTGCCAGAATGTCCGGTTTCGTAAAATTCATCAACACGGCTGCTTCGCCCGATGCCAGGGCTTTAACCAGCGGTGCCGGCCCAGTCGTCGCCGAGGCAACGAGAACGCCGGTAGATTTAAGGAAATGCCGCCGCGAAATATGGCAGGAGGGCGGCGTTGGTTTATTGACCTTCTCCTCACCAACCGCCGGATCCTGCACACACTTCAACCTCTGCTGCTGGCGCGCCCGGCGGGCATTAAACTTTTTAAGAATCATAATCCCCAGGACAACACCCGCGGCCAGCGGCAGCCCGAGCCACCACAGCGATGAAACATGCTCCCAGCCTGCGAAGGCAAAGATAGCTCCTGAGTGATATGAAGTCCCCGGTGATTGTCCAGAAGTGTCGGCTCTTTCCGGCGGCAGACTATTTCCGATCTTCCCCGCAAAATCTTCCA
>CAYIQK010000256.1:0-1699 GCA_964365515.1 uncultured Planctomycetales bacterium
TATATCGGCAAGAATTGGCTGCAAAAAGCCGGAGAATATTACAATGATACCTTCCGTGACCGCTGGGGCGTCCGCGCGACGTTTGAGGTGATTTGGGTGGAGGCGAAGAAGTAAATATGAATAAAGGAATTTTTATCACAGGTACCGACACTGGCGTTGGCAAGACGGTCGCCACGCTTGTTCTGGGAACTCTGCTTCAAGAGAAGGGTTTCAACGTCGGCGTGATGAAGCCGGTGCAATGCGCCGGCGATGACGCAGAGTTTTTAAGAAAATCTCTGCGCCTGAAGGATGATCCCGCCGAAATCAATCCCTGTTTCGCCCGCGAACCGCTTTCCCCGCATCTGGCTTTCCGAAGAGAAAAACGCAAAATCGACGTCGAGAAAATTCGCGCGGCTTACGGGCGCTTGAAACAAAGACATGACATCGTTCTGGTGGAGGGCGCCGGCGGCCTGATGGTCCCGTTAAGTCATGATTATTTTGTCGCGGATCTGGTGCGGGATCTCGATCTGGAACTTGTGATCGTCGCGCGGCTGGGATTAGGCACGATCAACCACACGCTTTTGACCCTTGAGCAGGCTCGCAGTCAAGGTTTGCAGATACGCGGCGTTTTATTTAGTAAAATTTCCAAGCGGAAACAGGGCATCCCGGAAAGGACTAATCCGGCAATGATCCGTCAACTCGGCAACGTTGAACTCCTGGGAACGATTCCTTACCTGAAAAGTTTGCGGCGGTTGGAAATTGTGCGTCGGTGCGCTCCGACGATCAGACTCAAGCGGCTTCTGGAACCATCGGCAGGTCTGCCGGCCTCGCGGCAAAAACAATTGGCCGCCTGGGATCAAAAATACCTCTGGCATCCTTTCACGCAGATGAAAGACTGGATTGAGGAAGAGCCGCTGGTCATTGACCGCGCGAAGGGGAGTTATCTGATCGATACCGAGGGCAGGCGTTATTTGGACGGCGTCTCGAGTCTGTGGGTGAATCTTCACGGCCACCGCCACCCCCGCATGGATGAGGCGATCCGGGAACAGCTCAACAAGCTCGGGCATTCCACCCTCTTGGGATTATCGAACACCCCGGCCGTCGAATTGGCGCGCAGATTGGTTCATATCGCGCCGCCGGGATTGACGAAGGTGTTTTATTCGGACAACGGTTCCACGGCGGTTGAGATCGCCGTCAAGATGGCTTATCAATACTGGCAGAATCTCGGAGAGACAAAAAAAACTCATTTGGTTCATCTGGCGAATTCCTATCACGGCGACACGTTGGGCAGTGTCAGTGTCGGCGGAATTGATCTTTTCCACAGGGTCTACCGCGGGCTGGTTTTCAAAACGATCCTGGTGGATTTCCCCGATTGTTATCGCGCCCCGCGAGGCAAAAAATACCCCGCTTACGCCTTTGAATGTGTTGACCGGCTGGAAAGGCTTTTTAAGAAACGGCACGAACAGATCGCCGCCTTCGTGGCGGAGCCGCTGGTTCAGGCGGCCGCCGGGATGATCATGTGGCCCGAGGGCGTATTGACGAGGATGTCTGAACTCTGCCGCCGTTACGACGTGATTTTTATCGCCGATGAAGTGGCCACGGGATTCGGCCGGACGGGAAAGATGTTCGCTTGTCAGCATGAGGGGGTGAGGCCGGACATCCTGTGTCTGGCGAAGGGAATCACGGGCGGATATCTTCCGCTGGCGGCCACGTTGACCAC
>CAYIQK010000257.1:0-1690 GCA_964365515.1 uncultured Planctomycetales bacterium
GGCGATCGTAGGGACACGCAAATCTTCCAACCGATTCAAGACATCCTGGCCTGCCCTGGATTTCCGTGATCCCTCTGTTCGTTCAGTGATCCTCTCGATTTCTTTGATATCAGCTCCGGCGATGAAGACGTCTTTTTTCTTGCTCAAAACGACCAAGGCTTCCAACGACGTCTGATCCTTGATCTTTTCCAAAATGACATCCAACTGCCGGAGCGCTTCTGCCGTCAAAAGATTGACCTTAGAATCCGCCTGGTCGAATTCGATGAAACCAGTGTTGTTCTCTTCGCGATAGGTAATTGACATAACTTGACCGATTTTTAGTCACCAGAGACCCAGTTGCCAGTAACCAGAAACATATTTTTCGGTTTCTGGTGACTGGTTTCTGGTGACCTCATTTTCCTTTTTTATCTTTCTATTACAACCGCCGCGCCCTGGCCGCCGCCGACGCATAAGGCCGCGAGACCAAGATTCAAATTGCCGCGTTTCATGTGCCGCAAAAGGGTCAGAATCAAACGCCCGCCGCTCGCTCCCACGGGGTGGCCCAAGGCAATCGCCCCTCCGTTGACATTGAGGATCGAACGATCGATGGCGCCCGTGAATCCCTCGTAACCAAATTGACGGGCAAACTCCTGTGATTCCAACGCTCGCAAGCAGGCCAAGACCTGTGCGGCAAAGGCCTCGTTGATTTCAAAGGCCTGGATGTCCTTGATCCGCAGGCCGGCCTTTTTAAGGATCTGTGGAATCGCATGTGCCGGGCCGATCCCCATACGGTGGGGATCCACCCCGACAAAAGCGTAAGCCCGGATGAATCCTAAGGGTTCAAGATTAAGCTCCCTGGCCTTCGCTTCACTTGTCAAAAGAAGCGCCGCGGCCCCATCGGTCACCTGGCTGGAATTGCCGACGGTGACGGTCCCGGATCGCCGGTCAAAATAAGGTTTCAATTTCTGCAGGGCCTCGAGTGTCTGGCCTGGACGAGGCCCATTGTCGGCATCAATGATCTTTTTATACTTTGGCCCCGGAATAACAGGCACGATTTCCTCTTTCAAAAGCTCTTTGGCCTGAACAGCCCTTTGGTGACTGACAAGAGCAAATTGGTCCTGCTCCTCACGCGTCAAGCCAAACTCTTTGGCCAGGACCTCGGCGGTCGATCCCATGATCATGCCGCAGACCGGATCGGTCAGTCCCAGTTCCAGACCAATCTTGGGTTTCAAATACCCCAAGCGAAGCCGGCTCAAAGCTTGAATCTTGCCGATCAAATTTTTTGCCCGCGCGAATTGGGAGACAATTTCCTGGAAATCTTTGGTGTGATAAAACGGAATATTGCTCATCGACTCGGTCCCGCCGGCGATGTAACAGGACCCGTCGCCCAAACGCAGTTTCATGGCCGCCTGAACCACGGCCTCGATGCCGGAGGCGCAGTTACGCTGTACGGTGTATGCCGGAGTCGTCTTGGGGATGCCGCTCAAAAGCGCGATGACGCGGGAGATATTCGCGGAATCGACCGGCTGGCTGACATTGCCGAAAATCACCTCGTCAATTCCGCACGGGTCAACGCCCGTGCGTTCCAACAGCTCCCGCGTGACGATACAGCCGAGTTCCTGCGCGTCCACGCTGTTGAAATCCGTCCCCATTTTACAAAATGGAGTTCGGATACCGTCTATGATAGCGACGCGGTTCATTGAGTTCATTA
>CAYIQK010000258.1:0-1686 GCA_964365515.1 uncultured Planctomycetales bacterium
TTCCAGGAACTTGCCGACTTCATAGGCGACGGTTGTCTTCCCCGAACCGGATGGGCCGTCGATTCCAATAACCATCGCGGCCCCTTTTCCATTTCTTTCCGCCATTCTCACCACCTGATTAGCTATCCCTTCACTGATCGGTCTCAAATGCCTCTTGAACATCTCGTCTGCGGAATAGTCATACGGCTTGCCGGTCCTGGGGTCGATCGGAGGATGGCCGTAATACCCGCGGGCCCTGGCATGAGCATCCACCTGATGAGGAACAATCGCCGCGTCGTGGCTGTTGCGGTAATACGTTGAGGAGACATTGAGATCGATGGCCTCATCTTTAATCAAAACGGTCTTTAACGGCTCCTCAACTCCAATCCCCTCTCTAATCTTCCGATCAATTTCATCCAACTCTTCCTGCATGAGCCTGGCGCCATATTCCCCTCGCTGAATCCAGCCTATCGTGATCCTGTGATTATTTGTATTGATATGATCTCTGTAGTTTTTCATCATTTCATAGTGTAACCGCGTGTATTTCAAAACCCGCTCTTTCTTTTCTACGCCCAATAAATACGTAACATGAAGTTTGCGCTCTTTATTCATCTCCAAAAAGCGGACCATTTCCTCAAACCCTTCTTTTTCATTATTGGGTTCACTGCCTAAGTCTGTATAACGTATTAAAGGAAAGAGATTCTGCAAGACCTGCCGAACTACTTCGTGCCGGTCTTTCACCGGCACACGGTCGGATTCAGGGAGGTCCTTGTAGTGGATTTCCCCCTGCACGCGGATGACAACCGACTCAAGCGATAAGGCATTGGCAGACATAATCGCAATTAAAATATGCCCCCAATTGAGAGGATTGCCCGCCACAGCCAGAAATCCCCAATTAATCTCTCTTTCGACATCATGTAATCTTTCATCATCCGGCTCTTCCCCATACTTCATCGTCCAGAACCGGGCGAGTGGGTCGATCTTTCCGGACTCAGCTTTTTGAACCATCTCATGGAATGTCCTTTCCAGCGCATGGTAAAGCCGGGATAAAAACGGCGTCTTCTTCTTGGCCACGTCCGGATCAACCGCCTCAATATCCCGACGGATATTATTCCAGACTTCCTTGACCGCCTTGACGTTAGCCTCTTTATTGAGGGGTGAGGAGGCGGCTGTTTCGGGATCAACATTCTTTATCTTCTTATAGATAACGGCTGCGCCATACCCCAGCATGTATTCCGTAATGACCCCCTCCAGGAAATAGGTTTCTTCATCAAAGCTTAAGAAATGATGGCTGCCTCCGTAAAAGGTTGCGGCATCGGTTATGGCCACGCCGCCTTTATTTAACTTTTCAACGAGGATACGCCTCTTAGCGGTATTTTCGCCCGTTTCATCTTTTGTAAACGTCAAGGCCTTCTGGACATAGAAATCTATCCCACCTTCGATCATGTCAAAATATTTACCCGTATCCTTAATATCTGTATTACCTATGAGCGTGATCCTGCGTTTTCTGGCCAAATCTTCTTCAGGATGCCGCCAATCAAACGTAAGGACCTGCCGGTTTTCTCCTAACGTCGCTATTTCAAGATCGACAACTTCCAGTGCCAACAATTCCCAAATAAGAGCGGGAAGATAGTTATCGCCGAACTTTCTTTCAAAATGGGTGGTCATAATCCAGCCGATCCCTTTTTCTTCCATATCCGTATCGCC
>CAYIQK010000259.1:0-1684 GCA_964365515.1 uncultured Planctomycetales bacterium
AGATTGAAAATCGATTTTCTTTTTTCTATTTTCCACTTTCGATCCTTTTGACCACTGCAGAAATACAATCAATGATATCCGACGCAATCATCGCCGCCCGGGTTTTCGTCTGGGCCGCCAAATCCCCGGCCTTCCCGTGCAAATACGCCCCGCATTTGGCCGCCTCAAATCCTGAAAGCCCTTGTCCCAGCAAGGCCGCGATCATGCCGGTCAAGACATCGCCGCTTCCAGCGGTGGCCATTCCGGCATTGCCGGTTGTGTTGACATAAACCTTCCCGTCCGGCGATGCCACCACGGTTCGATGCCCTTTCAACAATAAAACACAGCCGTGCTTTTTTGCAAATTCCAGGGCCGCCTGCCTGCGATTTTTCTCAATATCATCTTTACTGCGATGGACCAAACGCGCCATCTCGCCCGGATGCGGCGTGAGGATTTTGGACGTCTTTGTCTTTTGCAGGATATCCAAATGCCCGACGAGGGCGTTGAGCGCGTCGGCGTCAATCACAAGCGGCTTGGGACAAACGGCAATCAGCTTACGGATCAAGCGTTGCGTACTTTCATGCAAGGACAAGCCGGGGCCGATGGCGAAGACGTCGAACTTATCCCACGCCGCCTCGATCTGTCCCCACGCGGCCAACGCGAGGGTCTGTTCTTTGGTTTCCCGCAAAGGCCACGTCATGACCGCATTCGAAATCTTTTTTTGCACAATGCCGTTGAGGCTCTGCGGCACGCCCACGGTCACCAGACCGGCGCCGGCGCGCATCGCCGCCAAGCTTGTCAAGGCCGCCGCCCCCAGCATCCGCCGGGATCCGGCAATGACGCACACATGACCGAATTGATTTTTATGAACGCCGGCTCTGCGACGTGACAATAGCGCTGGCAACCGCATAGTTTTGGGTATGGGACATGGAAATCAAAATTTTGTTCCGAAATTTTTTATTGCGCACCACACAATAAGGTTTGCCTTGGCTGTCATTGAGGATCTGAAGATCCTTCCAGCCCAGATCCGGTTTGTTGCCGATGGCCTTATAGACAGCTTCCTTGGCGGCAAAGCGCGCGGCAAAATGCTGTGCCGGGGACTTGTGTTTTTGGGCGTATTGAATCTCCTCACCGGTAAACACATGATTCAAAAAACCAGATCCCCAGCGTTCGATGGCCTTTTGAATCCTGTCAACCTCAATGATGTCCGTGCCGATGCCTAGAATCATTTCACCATTAACCATGAACGATGTTAGCCATTTCCCTGACGGCCTGTTCAAGCCCCACAAACACCGCGTGGGAAATGATGGAATGGCCGATGTTGAGCTCCTCGATGCCTGGGATGCGCGCGATGGCCTCGACATTATGATATTTGAGGCCGTGACCGGCATTGACTGTGAGCCCCAAACTTCTGGCATACTGAGTCATCTCCAGAATCCTGTTCAATTCCTTAGCCCGCTGGGTCTTTGTCTTCGCGCGGTCGTAGGCCCCTGTGTGAAGTTCAACGACCCTCGCCCCGGTTTCTTGGGATCGGTCAATCTGTTCGCCGGCCGGGTTGACAAACAAACTCGTCGCAATGCCGGCCCTTTCCAAAACAGAAACGGTTTTTTTGATGCGCATGAAATGCCGGACGACGTCCAATCCTCCTTCGGTTGTGATCTCTCTACGGCGTTCCGGAACCAGTGTGGCCTGATGGGGCTTGACC
>CAYIQK010000260.1:0-1679 GCA_964365515.1 uncultured Planctomycetales bacterium
GCGTCTCGCGCAATTCCTTGACTTGCTTCCCTATATACATGTTGTTCTCTCCCCCATTGAAGGCAGTCGTAAGTTATAAGTTGTAAGCAAAACATGCCACTTGCTGTTTATGACCACCAGTTGGAAGTGTAACACATCTTGATGAATAGTCAATAAAATATTGCAGAAAAAGATAACATTAAAATAAAATTCTCAATATTTTTTTTTGATGAATTGCAATATTATCAATTGCAACATGTTATGTGTTGTCTTAATATCAATATAAATTTGACAAATAATCAAACATATGTTATCTTTTGTGAATCATGCTGATGAATCCCGGTAATATGATTGCAGTTTACACCGTCCTTGGCATTCTTAAGGAAATGCGAAGGCAGTTGGGCCTGGAGGCCATGTTGGAATACATGGATCGGTATGTATCCGCCATTGAGGATCGTAACCCGGAGCTGAAACAGGCGGTGACCAAGGCCATCACGATGATGAAGGTGGAGAAGATGTACAGAGAGGCGATGAAATGAGCTTACGACTGATCGCATCGTTATTTTTTATCAGTCTTGCCGCTTTGGGATTCACTGATCAGTCTGCCATTTGGCAGAAAATCGGCACTGGAATCGATGAACCCGCCGTTGTCAAGATGGCGGTTCATCCTCACGATCCTTCCATCATCTTCGCCGGGACGGCCAAAGCCCTGTATCAATCTTCGGATGGAGGAAGGCGCTATAAAGTCGTCTTCCAGACATCCGGCATCAATGATATTTATATCGACCCCAAACAGCCGCGGAATGTTTATGCCGCCACCGACGCGGGGCTGTATGAAAGCCGTGACGGCGGGAATCACTGGCAAAGGATCTATTATTCTTCCGATGCACAATCCAGGCGATGCCTGGCGCTCACACGCGCCGGCGAAATCCTGTATTTGGGTACGGGGAAGGGACTGTTTTATCAATCGGTCCATGAGACAACTTGGTCCGCCGTGGGAAGCGAATTGAGCCGCAAATCCGTCAGCCATATCGCGGCCGGCGGGCGCTTCCTCTATTTCGCGGCGGGCGATGCCCTTTATGACTTGGACCTGCGGACCAACGGATACAGCCGGGTGTTTACGGCCGGCAGTGGAGGGGTGATGATTGCCGATGAGGACGTTTCGGAGGAAGAGGCCGGAGAGCGGTTGGTCCGGTTTGTCCGCGTGGCGGACGACGACGACACCGTTATCTATGCGGCGACGGCGCGCGGGATTTATTTGAGCGGCGACAAAGGACGGCATTGGCGATTGCTGGCGAATCCCCCGATCGCGCTGGAGACATTGAACGCCTTTCTTATTCTGGGTGAGGACGAGGACCGAAGACTTCTGGTGGGGACAAAGGGGGGAGCGTTTTCCTTTGACGACGGACGATGGACGCCCCTTTATCAGGGAATGGAAACCAACGGGATGAACGATCTGGCCAAGGATGCGCGAGGGACGGTTTATGCGGCGACGGAGCGGGGCGTTTTTTATTTGTCTTCCGGGCAAGCGCTTTCCCCTTTTCCATCAGAGGAGCATTTTTCGGCGGATAAACTTTTCCGGGAGGAACCGACGATTCAACAGGTGCATCAATGGGCCATCGAATACGCCGAGGTGGATCCTGATAAGATCAAAAGCTGGCGGTCCCTCGCGCGAAAAAGGGCTTTTTTGCCGGATGTCT
>CAYIQK010000261.1:0-1665 GCA_964365515.1 uncultured Planctomycetales bacterium
ATTGTTGCGCGTCAAAATCGCTATGTCCGCGTCAGCGAATCGCCGGCGCAAACGCTCCAAGAGATCCACGACCCTTTCGCGGATGACATCGTTTCGATCTTCCTTATGATCGCCGTCGATGAATTCAACGCTGACATAACCACCGTTTTTTTCTTCCAGAGGATCCTGCCTGGAGAATTGGAACAATCTTCCAATCTCTGCGATGTCTTCCTCCCCGAAGCATACGCGGGCGTTCTTTCCTTTCTTGGCGTCCTGTTCTTCCTTCGTGGCGATGAAACGCTTCAGGTTCTCCAGCGAAAAAACCTCGTTATTGAAGTCCACAATCGCCTTGCGGCTTCGCCAATTCTTCGTCAAAAATTCAACACGGACGTTGAAAGCGTTGAATTCTTCCTTGATGTCGTCAAAAAGCCCGGCCTCCCCGCCGCGAAAGCCGTAAATGGCCTGTTTGCGGTCCCCGACATAAAACAGCGACCCTCCCGTCGAGAGTGCCTCCTCCGCCATCTTCTTCAAATTGCACCACTGCAGACGGCTGGTGTCCTGAAACTCATCGATCAGATAATGGCGGAACCGGCCGGCCAAACGGTAATAGAGTTCGGCCACGGTCACATGCCCTTCGTCAAAAAGCCGGCCGGCCCTGTGATTGAGCTCCTCCAAGAACAAGACATCATCCTTGGCCGACAATTCTCTCAACCCGCCTTCAACCCTTTCAAACAACCGGACGTAGGGATCGAACAACGAATAGGCTTCGTGTTCACAGATTTGCTTGAGATCGCGTCGGATCCTCACCCAAAGCCGCTCGGTTTCCTTCGGCAATGTCCCTCCTTTGCGCAATGGAAATTCATCGTGCGTGAAAGAATTGGACACAGCGTCAATGTCAAATGAGTCTTCATTCTCTGCCGCGAATGCCTCCAGACTCTTGCGGAATCCCGCGTGCGTCTCTTCGGGCAATTGGCCGGTGAGATTTTTCATGAGATCCAAGACTTCCTTTTTCTTCCGGATCAAATCCACGGCCTTAAAAGAGCTCCCTTGGAACCGGCATCCGTAACGGTTGTGCTGGTTGAAAAGAGTATTGAGGATCGAAAGGATGTCCTCCCTCGGGAACCATCCCGATCGATTCTCCAGATACAAATACTGATGAATCAGAGATTCAAAAATCCTCAATAAAGATTGATCCCCGCGGGTCTGCCTGCCGGATAAGCAGGCCTGATCGATGAGCTGGTCTAAACTGTGTTCCAGGTAATCCCTGGCGTTTGTCTTGATTTTGAAATTGGCGGTCAGCCCGATTTTGAACGCGCAGCCCGAGAGGAGCGCGTTGATGAACTTGTCGATGGTCTGCACCTGAAAAAAATTGTAATGGCGGATGATATCCTCCATGACCGCGAAGGCCTTCTGGCCGGCCTGGCCCGCGTCCACGTTCAAAGAGCATCCGATGCTCTCTTCCTCCTCGGCGGACAGTTGCCGGAGGGCCATTTTTGTTAAAAATTCGAGGATGCGGCCCTTCATTTCAAAAGCGGCCTTATTGGTGAAGGTGATGGCGAGGATACTTCGGATCGAAAGCTTTTCTTCTTTTAAGGAAGGATGAAAAAGAAGCTGAATATACCGTTTGGCCAGGGCGTAAGTCTTGCCGGATCCGGCCGAGGCCTCGACGACACGGACCTCGGGGAA
>CAYIQK010000262.1:0-1665 GCA_964365515.1 uncultured Planctomycetales bacterium
AGCCGGAATATATTCCGATTCTTGTAGATGCGCTCAATAACGACACGGACATAATGGTTCGAGAGAGCGCTGCACATTCTTTAGCCCGTATAGGAACACGGGAGGCCTTATTTGCTTTAACGAAATTAGACATTCATTCTGGAAGCTATGTTGTTTTTATGATGGTCAATTACCTCTCCAGCAGCGTGAACGAGAGAAAAAATTATTTGGCGATCCATTCTTTGGCGGATTATGCGGCAAAAAATAGCGCTGTCCTGTTATCGATTATCAAGAATAAGTCTCATGATGCAAAAAACGCTTTGACCAAATCAACAGACCTGAATCCGAGAAGAGCCAGGCATATTTACGAAACCATCAAAGGTATATTGACCCATCTTGGCCAAATCGAAGATGTAGGGCCCCGGGGTGTCGAGAAAAATGATCAGGAAATTGTTCGTATTACCCGTCAAGTGCTGAAACGTGTTTTGTTTAACAGCGACGGAAGCGTCAATGAATTGATTGCCGAGGTTTTGAAGGCCCTGGAGCCGGAAGATTATGATAATATCCGGGCTTATTATCAACAGCGGCTTAAAAATCCCGATGACGGAGTCATCCGGTTGAGCGACGCTGCCAATTTAAAACGGCTCAAGAACCCGGGCGAGAGCGGCCTCTCCTCCTCGCCGGTGACGGCGGAAGAAGTATATGGTTACTATCAAAAAGCTTTTCCAGGATTGATCAGACAAGACCCGGAAGGGAAGTATTACATCGTGCATAATTTGATATTTTATTTTCTCCCGGCGCCAAGACCATCGATGGCAACATTCCCTTCGATCAGTTTTGAAAGGCTGGCGAATGCTTTGAGTATGGCGAGAGATGAGATATTGGATTCTTTGACTTTTGAAGAAGTTTGGAATTTTGATGTGCTTTATGCCTTCTTGATGGCTCATCATGACCTGTTAAGTGCCCAAAGGACTGAAGTAAAGGAAATTATTGAAGTTATTGATATGATGCGCCGCGGCGAATTTGTGGAGGAAAGAGAGTTGAGGAAAATCAGGTCTGCCCTGCCAGGGCTAGGAGATAAAGTCACAAAATTATTGAACTCATCACAGGATAATGAGCGCACCGCAAATAAACAAAAATCGTCATTGGAGGAAGTTCTTAAAAAATTTATTCCCGGGGAAGCGGTAATCCTTAGAAAGATAGATATCCTGCCCGGCAAGCAATCCTTCATGCCTCCAGGCAGCATAATGGTTGGCTTCCTGGGAAGCGATATCAGCGAAGGCGGGGGTATTGTCTTGTCAAACGGAGGACGGACATCCAACATAAAAAGAATTGTGGAAACCATGGATGCCAGTGCGTTAAAGGTCCAGACGGATACTTCCACTTATGAAATCAAAATATTAACGGAGATAACGGACCAACTTATCAGGGGTGAAAGAAAACTACAAAAAGGCAATGTATTAGGCAAAGATAATTTTAACGTTGTGGGGATCGTTACGGATCTGGATTCCGGCTCTGGAACGCTGAAGTTAAAGATACATACAAAAGATGAGGTCTCGGAGGAGTCCACGCATAGCCGGGATATGCAAGATAGAATTACCCTGGGTGAGTACAGGGCATGGGAGATTGCGGCCTCCTCGCCGGTGGATGAAAGTCATCAGTCGTCAGACGTCAGTCTTCAGCTGA
>CAYIQK010000263.1:0-1643 GCA_964365515.1 uncultured Planctomycetales bacterium
CCGATTAAATTTCTTAGCAGGCTGACCGTTTGGGAAGCGAAAACAAAAACTTCTGTTTCCTGATTACTGACGAGTAAAGCCCGTTCATCAACCGCGGGTTTTAATTCCTGCTTAGGCTGATCTTTGGATTCAATGGCGATATGACAATTGATCCCGCCAAATCCTGCTGAAGAAATACCCCCTCTGACAGGTTCCTCAGAATTCAGGACAATTCCTTGTGTGACCGGATAAAGACATTTGCCGGCGCCTTCGAAAATTTCATTGGGTTGCCGGCAGTTCGCCGTGGGCGGCAATATTCTTTGATTGACAGCGAGCACCGCTTTGATAAATCCGCCGATCCCGGCGGCCGCTTTTGTATGACCGACGATCGATTTAAAAGATGTTATTCCGTAAATTCTTTTTAAATCTTTTGGGGCCTCTTTGGCAATAGCGGTTGCGATGCCCTCAAGTTCAACACGGTCACCTTTTGCCGTACCTGTTCCGTGCCCTTCAATAAAGTTAATGTCTGTAATTCTATAAGGGACTTTTTTATAGGCCCGTTCAATGGCAAGCGCCTGGCCGCTTGCGGAGGGCTCCATGATCCCGCCCTTGCCATCGGAAGAGATACCCCACCCCTTCACCACGGCATAGATATAATTGCCATCCCGAACGGCGTCTTCCAGACGTTTTAAAATGACAAAACCGCAGCCCTCGCCGGGGATAAATCCCGAAGCGCTGCGGTCATAAACGCACATCTTGTCTTTGGCCAAGGCACCGGCCTTTGAGAAACCAACCAGCTCAAAAGGATCGAGACTTATGTCAACTCCACCCGCAAGCGCGATATCGAGATCCCCATTCTTTAGAGCGTTCGCGGCTGTCGCGATAGCTAATAACGACGAGGAGCAGGCCCCATCGACGACATATCCGCCACCTTTAAGGTTGAGATAGTTGCAGATTCTTCCCGCGATGGTATTGGCCAGACCGCCTGACAGACTGTCCTCGGTTATCGGGAAAAACGCCGATTTATAAACTTTCTCCATAGCTTCCGACAGTCGCTTTTTTTCTTCATCTGCAATACCAAAACTCTCAAGAGTGGCATTCAAGGTCTTCTGCACATACGGCCAGCGCAGTCTCAGAGTCAGCGATCTGGTTTGTTCGCCGGTGAGAGTATTTCCCAAGATGACGCCGGTATTTTGAAGCGGAATTTTATTCGGGTGATAACCGGCATTTTCAAAAGCTTTTAAAGCAGTATCCAATGCCAGCCAATGGACTATATCCGTAGATTCAAAAGTCTTCTTGGGGATGCGCAGTTTAGACCAATTGAATTCAAATCCGTCTATGAATGCGGCTTTGGTGAGATAACTTTTATCGGGGAATTTAGGGTCTTCATTGTAATAGTCCTTTAAGGGAAGTCTTTGATCGAGGATTCTTCGGAACTGCACTCTCCGGGCAAGAATATTTTCCCATAACTCTTTAACGTTACTTGCGCCTGGATAATAACAGGCGATACCAATAACGGCAATATCTGATGGTATGGCGGCAGGATGCTGCGGGCGGGGTTCACTCTTATCCAGAAATTCTTCAACGATCTTCTTATAGGGTCCAATGATTTGTTTGGATTTCTTCCAGCGGTGGTAGGTAACGTTATTGCACCCTATCTCCTT
>CAYIQK010000264.1:0-1634 GCA_964365515.1 uncultured Planctomycetales bacterium
GCTGTGTGGTCAACGGCCCCGGCGAAAGCCGCCACGCGGATATCGGCATCAGCCTACCCGGCGCTTCGGAGAAGCCGATCGCGCCCGTTTACGCCGACGGCAAGCAATTGACCACCCTTAAAGGCGATCATATTAAAGAGGAATTTGTTACGATCCTTGAGGATTATCTCAGGAAGAAATACGTGTCTTGATCGTGCAACGCGTAATATGATCAAAAAGGAACATTAAATGCCAATGAACAATGCGCGTCGGGATCAGTCACGGGGGGCGTTTCTGCTGGACGAGGAGAGATTTCGTACTTTAGTGGAAAATGTGCCTGGCGCGGTGTATCGTTGCGCCCATGACCAAGATTGGACAGCTGTTTATTTCAGTGAAAATATTTTTGATATTACTGGCTACCCGGCTTCTGATTTTATCGGCAACAAGGTACGCAGTTACGCCAGCCTTATCCACCCGGAAGATATGTCCATGGTCAATAAGGCCATAACGCAGGCGTTGTGCAAAAAGGAACCGTTCATCCTGGAGTACCGCATATTTTGTAAAAACAATTTGATCCGCTGGGTTTACGAAAAAGGGCAGGGGGTTTTTGATGCGCAGGGAAAAGTTTCTTGGTTCGACGGAGTTATTTTGGAGATCACCGAGCGCAAGCGAGTGGAATTGGAAACCAAACAGTGGTTGGGTCTTCTCGACGCCGCGCGCGACGGCATTTTTATTTTTGATCCGGAAAGCCTGCGTTTTTCCTATGTCAACCAGGGTGCCATCGATCAGACCGGCTACTCACGCGCGGAACTGCTGACGATGACGCCGCTTGACATCAAGCCGGAATTTACCGAACAACGGTTCCGGCAAATGATCGCACCGATGATGGCCGGCAAACTTCCCATGCACTCTTTCGCTACGGTTCACCGGCGCAAGGATGGGTCGGACGTCCAGGTCGAAGTCATCCTCCAGATCGTCGCACCGGAGGGTGGGGCAAGAAATTTTGTCGCTCTGGTCCGGGACATCACCGAGCGCAAGCGGGTGGAGGAAGCCCTTAAGGAATCGGAGCAACAGTTAAAAAAGCAAAAGTTGGCGCTGGAGCAAAAGAACCTGGCGCTGCAAGAAATCTTGGGCCAGATCGAAATTGAGAAAAAGCAGATCAAAGAAGGTGTTGTTGCCAATGTCGAGGAATTGTTGCTGCCGTCCTTAAGAAAGCTCAGGCGTAAGGGGAGCGCGCTGGATAACAAGCATATCGACCTGCTGGAAAAGAGCGCGTTGCAATTGACGTCCGGGTTCGGGATGCGCGTGTCTGAGCGCCGATGGAGACTAACCCCCCGTGAGATCGAGATCTGCAATATGATCAAGGGCGGCCTTAGCAGTAAAGAGATCGCGGAGTTGATCAGCGTTTCGTCCAGGACAATAGAGATCCACCGAAATAACATCCGGAAGAAAATGGATTTATCCCGCAAGAAAATTAATCTCACTACGTATCTGCAGTCTTTCTGACATTCTATCGCCGCAGTTTGGTAATAATGTCGTATCCCACTGTTCTCCCACTACTTAAGTGACCACAGTCATTGTGCATATTAAATATATGTACTTCGTATGTATATATCACATGTTGACGATATTTTTGCGTTTGGGATAATACCAGC
>CAYIQK010000265.1:0-1610 GCA_964365515.1 uncultured Planctomycetales bacterium
CCAAAATTGCCTGGCGCCATGACGTGCAGACCATGATTGAAGGCCCGGGGCACGTCCCGATGCATTTGATTCAGGAAAACATGACCAAACAGCTCGCCATCTGCCACGAGGCGCCGTTTTATACGCTGGGGCCTTTGACGACGGATATCGCCCCCGGCTATGACCATATCACCTCGGCCATCGGGGCGGCGATGATCGGGTGGATGGGAACGGCCATGCTGTGCTACGTCACGCCCAAAGAGCATTTGGGTCTTCCTAATAAAGAGGACGTCAAACAGGGGATCATCGCCTACAAAATCGCGGCCCACGCGGCGGACCTGGCTAAGGGACACCCTCACGCACGCCAATGGGATGACGCGCTTTCTAAGGCACGCTTTGAATTCCGTTGGTGTGACCAGTTCCGTTTAAGTCTTGATCCTGAAACCGCCGAGAGTTATCACGACCAAACTTTACCGGCGGAAGGCGCCAAGCTCTCCCACTTCTGCTCGATGTGCGGGCCGGCTTTTTGTTCCATGAGGATCACGCAGGACGTCCGCGATTACGCCCAAATCAGAGATATTCTTCATTGATGCAATGAAAACAGAATTTTATTCTCAATTGGCCCGGCAGACTATCGAAGGAGCCGTTCTCTCCAAGGAAACGGCGGCGGAGATTTTGACGTCATCGGATGTAACACTGCTGGCTTTGCTTGGTGCCGCTTATGATGTTCGCAAGAGATTTGTGGGACAGGAAGTTCTCATCCACGTCATTGACAATGCCCAGAACGGCCATTGTCCGGAGGATTGCTGTTATTGCGCGCAGGCTCAAACCTCCACAGTTGAGATCGAGGAATATCGGTTGAAACCACAGGAGGAAATTTTAGCCGAGGCCAAAGATGCCTACGAAAACGGCGCCTCGTGCTATTGCATGGTCTTCGCCGGGCGCGGGCCGTCCCAGAATCGAACCGAGCATCTGGCTCAGATCGTCCGCGAGATCAAATCGCGATATCCGATGGAGGTCTGTGTCTCAGCCGGAATTCTGGATGAGGGGAAGGCGAAGATTCTCAAAGCCGCGGGACTCGACCGGTTGAACCATAACTTAAACACATCCGCCAGGCATTATCCGAGGATTTGCACCACCCACACGTATGAAGACCGGATCAATACCTTGAGGGCCGCGCGTCGGGCAGGGTTACAGGTCTGCTCGGGAATCATCGTAGGGATGGGGGAGACTGTGACCGATCTCCTGGAGATCGCATACACACTCAGGGAAATGGAAGTCGAGTCGATCCCTGTGAATTTTTTTATCCGCCTTCGCACAGAGCCGCGGCTTTTAGCGGGAGATGTCTTTGATCAGACGCCGGATTTGACGCCGGAGTTTTGTCTTCGCGTCTTGTGTCTTTTCCGTTTCTTAAATCCTAAAGCGGAAATCCGCATGGCCGCCGGCCGTGAACTTTATCTGCGAAGCATGCAGGTGATGGGCCTTTATCCGGCGAATTCGCTGTTTTTGGGAGGGTATCTCAATGCCAAAGGGGACGAAGACATCCAGACTCTGCAGATGATCAAGGACGCCGGATTTACGATCAGATCCGAATATCCGCTTGATAAACTTTTAGCGAAGCCGAAGACCTC
>CAYIQK010000266.1:0-1607 GCA_964365515.1 uncultured Planctomycetales bacterium
GGCGATCGTAGGGACACGCAAATCTTCCAACCGATTCAAGACATCCTGGCCTGCCTTGGATTTCTGCGATCCCTCTGTTCGTTCGGTGATCCTCTCGATTTCCTTGATATCAGCTCCGGCGATGAAGACGTCTTTTTTCTTACTCAAAACGACTACGGCTTCCAAAGACGTCTGATCCTTGATTTTTTCCAAAATGGCGTCCAACTGCCGGAGCGCTTCTGCCGTCAAAAGATTGACCTTGGAATCCGCCTGGTCGAATTCGATGAAACCGATGTTGTTATTTTCGCGATAAGTGAAAGACATATGTTTACAATCTACCATTTACCGTTCCAGTATAACCGCCGCGCCCTGGCCGCCGCCGACGCATAAGGCCGCAAGACCAAGATTCAAATTGCTGCGTTTCATGTGCCGCAAAAGGGTCAGGATCAAACGCCCGCCGCTCGCCCCCACGGGGTGGCCTAAGGCAATCGCCCCTCCGTTGACGTTGAGGATCGAACGGTCGATGGTGCCGGTGAATCCCTCGTAACCAAATTGACTGGCAAACTCCGGTGATTCCAACGCTCGCAAGCAAGCCAAGACCTGTGCGGCAAAGGCCTCGTTGATTTCAAAGGCCTGGATGTCCTTGAGCCGCAGGCCGGCCTTTTTAAGGATCTGTGGAATCGCGTGCGCCGGGCCGATGCCCATGCGGTGCGGTTCGACACCGACAAAGGTATATGTTCTGATGAATCCCAGCGGCTGTATCCCAAGCTCGCGCGCTTTTTGTTCGCTGGCGACAAGCAGGGCAACAGCGCCGTCGGTGATCTGGCTGGAATTGCCGACGGTCACGGTCCCGGATCGCCGGTCAAAATAGGGTTTCAATTTCCGCAGGGCCTCGAACGTCTGGCCTGGACGAGGCCCATTGTCGGCATCAATGATCTTTTTGTACCTTGGCCCCGGAATGACAGGCACGATTTCCTCTTTCAAAAGCTCTTTGGCCTGAACAGCCCTTTGGTGACTGACAAGAGCAAATTGGTCCTGCTCCTCACGCGTCAAGCCAAACTCTTTGGCCAGGACCTCGGCGGTCGATCCCATGATCATGCCGCAGACCGGATCGGTCAGTCCCAGTTCCAGACCAATCTTGGGTTTCAAATACCCCAAGCGAAGCCGGCTCAAAGCTTGAATCTTGCCGATCAAATTTTTTGCCCGCGCGAATTGGGAGACAATTTCCTGGAAATCTTTGGTGTGATAAAACGGAATATTGCTCATCGACTCGGTCCCGCCGGCGATGTAGCAGGACCCGTCGCCCAATCGCAGTTTCATGGCCGCCTGAACCACAGCCTCGATACCGGAAGCGCAGTTACGCTGTACGGTGTACGCCGGAACGGTCTTGGGGATACCGCTCAAAAGCGCGATGACGCGGGCGATATTCGCGGAATCGACAGGCTGACTGACATTGCCGAAAACGACCTCATCAATCCCGCGCGGGTCAACGCCTGTGCGTTCCAACAGCTCCCGCGTGACGATACAGCCGAGTTCCTGCGCTTCCACGCTGTTGAAATCCGTCCCCATTTTGCAAAATGGAGTTCGGATACCGTCTATGATAGCGACGCGGTTCATTGAGTTCATTA
>CAYIQK010000267.1:0-1586 GCA_964365515.1 uncultured Planctomycetales bacterium
TATGCTCCTCGCATCCGGTCATAAAAACAACGGGGAATTCCAGGCCCTTGGAAGAATGAAGGGTCATCAAGTGAACCTTCTCGGCAGGGCGGTCAAATTCATCCTCCGGCTGTTGGAGAAATAAATGATCGAGAAATTCCTCAACATGATCGAATCTTTTGGCCATGCGAAGGAACCGTTCGACATTTTTTTTCCACGCGGGACGGCTGTCTTTGAAGATCTTTTCTCCGGCAACGGTTTGAGGAAGTTTATTCATCAATGTCTGGAGGTCATCGTTGGGAGCGCTGGAACCACAGAGATTCTTCAAAAGCGCCGTCAGCTCAAAAACAGGCGCGAGTTCTATAAACGGCCGGTCGTCAGAGGTTTCGTAAGGGATCCCGTGGCGGGCCAAGGCCTCTTCCAAAGGAATTTTCTGAGCGTTCAGGCGGTATAAAACAGCAATGTCTTTGAAACTCATTTCCCCTTTTTGAACTGTCTTCACCCGTCCGCTGTCGCGGGAAAACATGCTGGTTCCGCCGAGCATTTTCTCGATCTGATGAACCACATATTCGGCTTCAGCTCTTTCCATCAGGGCTTCATGAATAACAATCCTTCCGGGCTCAAGAATGCTGGCAGTCAACTGAAATGGAAATCCCCCTTGCGCCTTGGCCATCACCTGCCCCGAGGCCTTCAGCAGATTCGCCGGCGAGCGGTAATTCTCGGACAGATGAAAAATCCGCGCGCCCGAAAAATCCTCCGGAAACGATTCAAAGAACCGCGGACTGGCCCCGCGGAAACCGTAGACGGCTTGATTGGGATCTCCGATGGCCGTGATCCACGCGTTCTTGCCGGCGAGTTTCTTGAGCAGGGCATGCTGCAAGGCATTGATGTCCTGATACTCATCAACGAAAATGAAGCCTTCTAAACTCCCCGCGTCAAGACGCGGGGTATCCAGGAAAGGCTTCATTCCCGAGGATGTCATCCCCCCGGATGACAACAGCTTCAGCGTCTCCAGGAGCAAATCATCGTAATCCAAAAGACCGTTTTCCCGCAGAAGACGGTTGTACGCGAAGGCCTCCGGCGGGCCGCCAAAGGCGTGGCTTAAAAAATCCCGTGTTTTCCACTGACTCACAGCTTGAATTTTCTCTTTCCGTTCTTTGGAGGTCAACCCGCGCCAAAGTTCTTTCGCGATCCTTTCGATATCGCACTGCGCGGCGATACCAAAATCCAGCGGCAGATCTGTCTGCGAGATGTGTTCACGCAAATAGCGAAGACAAAAATAATGGAATGTCCCCACAAAAATCCTGTCACAAAAAGAGGAAAATCGGCCGGCCAGGCGTTCCTGCATTTCCTCGGCGGCCTTGTTGGTGAAGGTGACGGCGAGAATCCATTGATGATCTTTGAGAGATTCGACTGTCCTGGCGATCCGGTGAGTGAGGGTGTGCGTCTTTCCGGTGCCGGGGCCGGCGACGATGAGAAGATGGCCCCCTGTGTGGATAATGGCCTGCCACTGCCTTTCATTGACATCATTAGGCTTTACAAACATATTCATTCCCAAAGATTCAACTGTCCTTCCCTCCGGCACCGGTCCGTATCGGAAAAAAGGC
>CAYIQK010000268.1:0-1575 GCA_964365515.1 uncultured Planctomycetales bacterium
GGGCGTAAGTCTTGCCGGATCCGGCCGAGGCCTCGACGACACGGACCTCGGGGAACTGGAACGTTTCTTTTTCTTGATTACCGGCTGTGCTCGCGGGCAGACTCGTCATCGGAAGACATTATATACCATCGGACAGGAATCGCAAATCATCAACATGTCTTTCACTATTTTTAACTTGTCCCTGCTGATTTCTATGGATATAATAATCAATCATGATTAAAAAAGTCATAGTCAAACGCCGCCTTCGAGACAAATCCTCCCCGGCGGAGGATCGAAAATATTGGTTGAGCAGGCCTCCTGAAGAGCGTCTATCTGCCGTGGAATTCTTAAGAAAACAACACTATGGAAATTCAGCAAGACTTCAAAGAACTGCTCGCGTTATTCAACGCGCATAAGGTTGACTATCTGATTGTCGGTGGTTATGCCTTGGCGTTTCATGGGGCACCACGCACGACCGGCGATATCGATATCCTCGTCAAACCCGATCGCGCAAATGCGAAACGTGTCGTCGCGGCCTTGAATGAATTTGGATTCCAATCTCTGGGGCTAACGATCAAGGATTTCGAGAACCCGGGGAAGGTCGTTCAACTGGGAGTTCCCCCTGTCCGGGTGGATATTATCACATCCATCAGTGGCGTCTCGTGGGGAAAAGCCCGCTCCGGAAGAATCAACGGCCGCTACGGAGACGTATCCGTCTATTATCTTGGACAAAACCAATTCATTGCCAATAAAAAAGCCGCGGGAAGAAAAAAAGACCTGGCCGACCTGGAAGCATTAGAAGAATAACCGTACGGATAAAACATAATATGAAATCAAAAATTTCCAGGATCCAGCACGATGATATCATAAGGATTTGCAAACGGATGAAACCTGCCGAACGGCTTGTGGCCTTCTTTAACCATTCGCGGTTGATGATGCAGCTTTACCGGGCTGGAGTCGATTTTCGTCATCATTCCCCAAACGCCCCGGATCCAAAAGGTTCTCAAAAAAAGTCATGAGATCTGACAGTCCAGGCCAATCTTCCCTGCTGTTATTGGATGTCGTTGATATCTTAAACGAATCACACATTTCTTACGCCGTGATAGGCGCGCTGGCCGCCTCCTTTTATGGCACGATACGGGCCAGCATGGACGCCGACGCCGTCATTTCCCTGCAATCCAGTGAAAACAAAAAAGATCCGCAGATATTGATACGAAGGATCATCAAGGCAGGGTTCAAAGCCGCCTGCCGGTATGGAGATTGTGATGACCCCATCGCTGGTGTCATCAACGTCGAGGATCATCATAGCAACCGTGTTGACCTTCTATTGGGTGTTCGAGGGATGCCTGCGGATGTTTTCTCAAGGGCTGTCGATACGCCGTTTTCAGGCTCGCGCATCCGGATCATAGGACTCGAGGATTTTATTGCCATGAAAATCTTCGCCGGGAGCCCCAAAGATATTGAGGATGCAAAAAACGCTATGAAAGTATCGGCGGGAAAAATCAACGCCGCTTTGCTTAAAAAACTCACACGAAACTACGGAAAAGGCGAACTGAAAGTATTGGAAGTTCTCTTGGATGACATAAAATAAGGCAG
>CAYIQK010000269.1:0-1574 GCA_964365515.1 uncultured Planctomycetales bacterium
TAGCGATGGATAAGACATTATTGCTGGCGTTCATTTTTTTTGTGGCCGCCACGGGACGGGCGGCCGGCGCTCAAGCGAAGGGGGCATCCTATCGAAAAGCGACCTTCGCGGGAGGATGTTTTTGGTGCATGGAGCCGTCTTTCGAAAAATTGACCGGGGTGATTGACGTCGTTGCCGGATATGCCGGAGGCAAGGAAGTGGATCCAAGTTATGA
This sequence comes from uncultured Planctomycetales bacterium, assembly GCA_964365515.1. Lineage (GTDB taxonomy): Bacteria > Omnitrophota > Gorgyraeia > Zapsychrales > Zapsychraceae > CAYIQK01. Next base: position 215 of record CAYIQK010000269.1, read on the forward strand.
GGAGGTTTCCACCGGTCAGACCGGACATCGCGAGGCGGTGCAGGTGACTTACGATCCTTCTCATGTGAGTTACAATGATCTTCTTGATGTCTTTTGGCGGCAGATCGACCCGACCGATGACGGCGGGCAGTTTGCCGACCGCGGGCCGCAATATCGCACGGTTATTTTCTATCATGACCTGGAACAAAAAAAGTTGGCGGAAGAATCGAAAAAAACGCTGGCCGGCTCCAGCAGGTTCAAGAAACCGATCATGACCGAAATTCTTCAAGCCGGCGACTTTTATTCCGCGGAAGGATACCATCAGGACTATTACAAGACAAATGCCGGGCACTATCAACAGTATAAATACCTTTCCGGCCGGGAACCGTTTTTGAAGAAGACGTGGCCGGGGGCCGTCTGCAGTATCCCATCTGCCAAGGAGCTCAAAAGGAAATTGACGCCATTGCAGTACGAAGTCACCCAGAACGCCGCCACTGAACAACCCTTTAACAATACGTATTGGAATAACAAAAAGCAAGGGATCTACGTGGATGTCATATCTGGAAAACCTTTGTTCAGTTCGACCGATAAATTTGATTCCGGTACCGGCTGGCCCAGCTTCACGCGGCCGATCGCGCAGGAAAATATCGTTGAAGAAGAAGATGACAGTTTGGTGATGAGCCGCATCGAGGTGCGCAGCAAAGACGCCGATTCCCATCTCGGGCATCTTTTTAACGACGGGCCAGCCCCAACCGGACAGCGTTACTGTATCAATTCAGCGGCTTTGCGGTTTATTCCCAAAGAGGATTTGCAGAAAAATGGCTATGGCCAGTACAAATATTTGTTTGAGTAAATAAATTGCTGGCAGAATATTAGGATCGGGTTTCATCGCGATGAACGGCTGGTTTCTTTCAAATTTTTTAAATTGATTGTCTTCTTTTTTTCAGATTTGCTATAGTGAATCCATGCCTGTGCCGCGATCTTTTTCTCGAGGGACTTGGGTCTTGTGGGTGGTTTTGCTTTGTGTCTGCCAGGGCTGTGCCGCGCATCAGCGCGTTTTGTTGTATTCCCCGCCCAGTTTACTGCCTCATATAACGGTAGAAATGACAACACCGGGTTTTTGGATTGGCCGGCATTCAAACCCGGATACCGTGATTTTGTCTCCTGAAGAGATTATCCGCTTTAACGAACGCGTCCGTCGGGAACTCCATCTGACGAAAGATTTGTCTCAATGGCCACAATCCATTTCCGGGGAGGCATTGCGCGCGCGTCTGAGGAAAGAGTTCAAAGACCTGCAGGCCCGCGCATTGGTGCGGCTTAACGGCGAAAGGCCTTCCGCCGCGTACTGGCCTTCCATGGAGGCCGCCTTAAACGTAGACGC
>CAYIQK010000270.1:0-1569 GCA_964365515.1 uncultured Planctomycetales bacterium
CATCGATATCAGAGAGAAGTTCTATCTTGACGAAACCAGGCGCCGGCTCCTTTTGAGCGAATTGAAAAATAACCCGGCCGTCGTTGAGGCGATTGTCTTATCCACCTGCAACCGCACCGAGGTCTACGCGCACACCATTGTCCCGGATGCATCGGGGATCCTTCTCCAGAGTCTCTTCAAAGTCAAATCTATTCCATTTTCCGAGGAATTGGCTAAATATTTCTATACCCATAAAAATCGTGAGGCGGTTTCTCATCTTTTGAGAGTGGCCAGCGGTCTGGAATCGGTTGTACTGGGTGAAAATCAGATCTTGGGGCAGGTCAAAACGGCTGTTGATTGCGCGCGGGAAGAGGGTATGCTTGGCAAGACTTTCAATATCCTTTCGGCGGTTGCCATTCGCGCGGGGAAAAAGGCGCGGCACGAGACCGCGGTCGGGGCGGGCGGGGTTTCCGTCAGCTGGGCCGCCGTCAACGCGGCAGAGCGGCTGGCCGGAACGCTCAGAGGCCGGTCGGTTTTGATTATCGGCGCGGGTAAAATGGCAAACCTGGCCGTGAATCAGTTGGCCAATAAAGCCCTTGGGGAACTTTATATCATGAACAGATCTCAAGACAATGCGGAGGGTCTGGCTGAGAAATTTGGCGGTATCAGCGTGTCGTTTTGGGACATGAAAGAAATTTTGAGCCGCGTGGATGTTTGTATCTGCTCGTCTGGCGCGCCGCATTATCTTGTGGAAAAAGATGTGGTGCAAAAGATCATGGCCGGCCGGCCGCGGAGACCATTGGTCTGCGTGGATATTTCCATCCCGCGCAATATCGATCCGGCGGTAGGGCAGGTGGCTGGAGTTTCCCTTATTACTGTGGATGACCTGGGGGATATCGTAGCCGAAACCGTGCAGCGGCGTAACGGCGCGCTCAGCCAGGTGGACGGTATTGTTCATCAAAAAGTGGAAGAGTTTTATTTGAAGATTACCAGGAATGGCGAGGTGAAGGCCGTTGGCCGGTTTGAGGCGGCTGACTCGTAGATATTCAAACATGAAAGGGGATGGGAAATGTTTTACGCGATGAATCAGTTGAGAAAAGTGGTGGTAATTTCTGGATTGGTTTTTGCTTTCGCGATTTTGGGGAATACGTTCGCCTCGGCCGACGTGGATCAGGTCAAGCTTTATAAGGCCGCCTACCCGGACGCCAAGCCCAAATGCATATCCTGCCATATTGATAAACTGCCCAAGAAGGATGAAGGCATGCATGAGCCGAACGCTTATGGCAAGAAAGTCAGAGAAGCGGCGGAGATCACAGCGGAGACGTATAAACAGGTGGGGACATTCGAAGATTTCGAGGCACAGCAGAACCAGGCCCAGGAGGGCGGGAAATAGTTCGTTAGAAGTCAGGAAAAAGGGGGGTCTTTTATGAGGAAATCGTACTTGTCTTTGACCGGTCTTTTATTAGGCCTGGCGGGGATGTTTTTTTTCGCCAGTAGTAATGCCGTGGCGGAGGCGGGCAGTATGGACGGCTTTTTGCCAGATTCCATGAAGGGGGCCACCTTCGTGGGGACGGAAACCTGCGCGAGCTG
>CAYIQK010000271.1:0-1567 GCA_964365515.1 uncultured Planctomycetales bacterium
CATCCAAGTTTGGAACAAGCGGAGACAGAGGCATTATTGGAAAAGATTTTGACTTCCCGTTGATTCATAAACTCGCCCAAGGTACGGCCTTATATGCCAAAGAAAACTATCCTGGAAAGGCGACATTAATTGGCCGCGATACACGAAGGATGAACGCTGAATTTCAGCGGGAAACAGCGGCCATTCATGCGGCGAACGGTATTCCGGTCATCGTTATTGAGGATGAACCGGTTCCCACACCCGTATTGGCATTCCTCGCCAGCGGCAATAACGGAATCGGCGGAGTCATCAATTTAACGGCAAGTCACAGCCCTTACACCGATGGCGGGTTTAAATTTTCTCCGAGACATGGTGGAGCGGCGGATCAGAAAACAACAGATAGGATCCAGGAATTGTCCAATGCCGCGACTAATTATCGAATCCTTGATTATGAAGAAGCGAAGAAACAAGGTTTAATTAAAGTCATCATGGCCAAAGATGCTGTTGATCAATATGTGCGCGGGTATATCATGCCTATTTTAAGGGAAACAGGCGCTCTCAACGACATTGTCAGCTATATAAAATTTCATCCTGATTTCGAGCTTGTTCTGGACCCGATGCAGGGAACCGGCGTCCAGGTGATGCGGACGCTTTATGCCGCGATTGCCAAAGAAGCCGGCCGGGATTTTTTTGTTGTCATTAATGAGAATAATAAAGACACTGAATTTAAGGACGTAAATGGCGCTCCTCAACCGGATAAATCGACCAGTAACGGAAAACTGATTCAGAAGGTCAAAGAAAGACAAGGACGTCTTGGGTTATCGGTTGATGGCGATGGTGACCGATTCGGCACCGTGGATTTTAATGGCGAGTTTTTTGGCGCGAATGATCTTATCTCTCTTTTGGCCTTCTTTTTAAAGAAAGATGTCGGGTTAGACGGCGCTATCGGCAAGACCGTCGCGACCAGCGATTTTGTTAACGCAGTCGCGGATTATCTGGGGTCTGAATTGGATGAAGAAAAGGTAGGATTCAAATGGTTCGTCGCTAAAATTACCAATGGCAGGAAATATTTGGTCGCCGGAGAAGAAAGCGCGCACGTCGGCGTCGGTCCATTTATGCAGACATTTGATGATGGACTTGCCGTTGGCCTTACGGCGTTATGGATGGTTGCTAAATCGGGAATGAGTTTAGCCCAGTATAAAGATAGAGTTGAGGCAGCTATCAAGAAAAGATTCGTAGCTAAACCCGGAACTATCCGTCGAGCGGACATTGATGCCAAGCAGGGGACGATCAATATTGTCCGGGAAGTTAATGCGGAACTGGCGCAGGGGAAACCGGCGGGCGAGTTGACTTTCGCGAAAAAGATCGAAGCGAAAACAGGACTAAGGGCCGAAAATGTCTTGACCAAGGATGGAGTTAAACTGTTTTTTGAGGGAGGCAATGCGTCGGTGCTTCTGCGTCCTTCGGGGACAGAGCCTGCCGGTAAACTTTATACATTTATGGCGTTTCCTTATGAAGCCAAACCGGATTTGGAGAAATTAAACAGGCTTTATACGGCTGTGGAGGAAATCCTTTTTGAAGCCTCCCC
>CAYIQK010000272.1:0-1557 GCA_964365515.1 uncultured Planctomycetales bacterium
GCCGTATCTTCAATCATCACATCCGGATCGTCCGACCAGCCAATGCCGACGAGCCGCAAACTTTTCACCAGTTCATCGGCCGCGCTCGGCGGCAGCACCTCCGGTTCATACTGGATTTCTTCAGGCATGATCTGAACAATCCCGCCGTAACGGAAGATATCTCTCGATCTCACTTTCTCCAGATAAGGATCCAATTTCTTAGGATTATTATCCATCGTCTTTGCCTCAGCGGACATCTTCGCGATCTCTTGGCTGAAATCCGGAACCTTGTCCAAGTGCTTCGTTGAATAGACCAAACTCCATCCCAAATACACAGTTAACCCAGCGATACCCAGTGAGAGAATCCGGTTGATCCCCTTGAGATCCAAGGCCATTTTCGCCGGCGGCAAATTCGGCTTCAGCTTTTCGCCGAAGAACGAAATCCGCCCTTTCAACGCAATCAACGAAAACAACCCGAACGGCTTACGGATTTTTCCCTTCTCCGCGGCCTTGGGATCTTCGATCAGATTCAATAACTGTTTTTCAGGAGTAGTGGGTTTTTCTCGTTGGTGTGCCATCCCGCCTGTATCTCTGCTTTAACGATTTCCCCGATGAGATTCGCGTCCACAACGGATTGATTTTTCAAAATCAGTTCCTTCAGGGCCTTATGGCAAAGCATGATGATACGCCTCGGATACCCGTGCGTGGCCTCATGGATTTCTTTGACGGCCTCTTTCAAAAAAAGGTGCATTTGGGACTGATATCCCGCCCGCCGGATACGGAATTCAATCATTTCCCTGGTTTCTTCAAGCGTCAAAGGATTCAAGTTATACTTGAAACTGATCCGGTCGAAGAAATTCGCGATATGAATGATCTTCTGGTGAAGTTCAATTTGCCCCAAAAGGACCAACTGCAGAAGCTTGTATTCGTTGGTCTCATAATTGAGCAAGACTCGCAAGACCTCCAAGGACATATCACTGAGTTTCTGTGCCTCGTCGACAATCAGAACAACCGTTTTATTCTCGGTCACACCTTTCTGAAAAAGGTAGCGTTCCAAAGCGTCCCGCAGATCCAAGGTTGTCGCCTCTTTGAAGTCGCCGCCGGGGATATCGAGGTTCCGCACCAAGGAGCTTAAGAAAAGACGCTCATTCTCAAAAGAAGGATCAAGGATGATGTGGAAGATGAAATCCTCCCGGCCTTTCAACTCCTGGATGAGTTTCCTGGAAAGCGTTGTCTTGCCTGTCCCGACATCCCCTAAGATCACCGACAAGCCGCGCTTGAGCCGGACCTCAATCAAGATATTCGTTAAGGCCGTCTCGTGCTCGCGGGACAAATAGAAAAATTCCGGGTCAGGGCTTGTCGAAAACGGCTCCTTGTCAAATCCTAAAATTTTATAGTAGCTCATACCGACCCCATCATTTTTTTACATATCAGTCTGAGGGAATATCCCTCGCCCATCAGCTGTCGAATCGCTTTCATCCGTTTCGCCACGGTCAGCTTGTCATAAAAACGCACATTTCCTTTTTTCACAAACACAGGCAATAGGCCAAAGTCCGTATAGTGATTGACCGTTTGATA
>CAYIQK010000273.1:0-1555 GCA_964365515.1 uncultured Planctomycetales bacterium
CTTATTCTCTTCCTGAAGCCTCTGTCTTTCCGCATCAGTCGGAACCGGGATATCAACAACACTTCTGAATTTCTTGAACATAGGATTCAGGGCATCAAATTTTTCCTTATTTACCTTAAAACTGGCAAGCTCTGCGTCGTATGCCTTTCGTAAAGGCCCCGGCGTTTTATCTGGGCCCATGAGTTCATTCTTAATTGCCTCTGTCTCAACCGGCGCCAAAGGCTCTTCTATCTGAATAACCGCAAAAACTTGGCCATCGATCTTAGTCTCTACAGGATTTAAATCTTCCCTGATGTGGGTGCCGATCGCCCTGATGATCGCTCGTTGTTCAGGGGTATCTTCGGAATGAAGGCGAGAAACAAGCCTATCTTCATAGACAGGTATTGGTGAAGTACTAGGGGCACTTTCAGTAGGAAACGGATATATAGTGTCAATTTCTACACTTTCCATTCGCTGTGTAATATAATGATTCCCTAACAACAATTGCTGGAAAGCAGGATTGTCTGCTGTGATCGTAGAGTGTGTCCCTTCCGGATTAAACTCCCCAGGGATCACAGCCAAAATTGATTCCCGGCCTTTATCGTTCTTGTCTTTAACATTAGTAGGTTCTACGACATCATAGCTATAGGGCATAAGCATCATGCCGGGCCACCCCGTCTTACTCACGGTTTTCGTGCCTTCCTCAACCACATCTTCTCCCAGGTGAGCTATAAGGTTGCCTCGAGGTGACATACCGAAAAGGTGGAGGTAGTACGGTCCTCCGCCGGGCAATAAAGGATCTTCCTTCTTGTTTTCTCCTGGCCGAGACCAAGACGGCAAGGTTAAAAACGGAAAAACACCCCTTCCCAATTTAGCATAAGTATTAAAAATGTTATTGATCGTGGTGGGATTGCCCGGGACTTCGAAGTCGCCTTTTCCAAACAAATAAAGCTTGTCAACGACCTTGCCGCCCTGAGTCACAACATCAACCCCGGTCAGTTCTGCCACAAGCCCCGGGACAGGATAGAATGCGCCATTATGAAAATCCGCAACCTGCATGGTCCCGCTGGCGGAAAATTCGCCCGGCAAAGGAACAAATTTATTGTTCTTGGTTAACACTTCGTAACCGGTTTCCCTAATGGTCTGAATGTTATAAACCTTCTGCATGTTACCGGGATGGGCAGGATCTTCCATGCTGGCATCAGTATCGGTCCCTTGGTCGGTCCGGTCATAATGTTTGCCCAGCACATCCTCCCCGAAATATTTTGGCACGTTCTTGGTGAACTCGACACCGAAGAGAAGAGGACCATTCGTCACGCGCACCAACTCGAAGGTTTCATCCCTTCTTTTCCCGGCCATGACACCCTCCCGGGTGGTTGGCACCAAAAAAGTCTTTTTGCCAAAATTCTCACCTTGCTGTTCAAATGCCCCCGGAACGCCAAGGCCGGAGTCGGTGCGGCCGCCTTTTCCATCCGATAAAGCTGTCGCGTCTTTTGACAAAAACATCAACGATCCATCTTGCTTAAAATCCGGGGTCAGGACGCCGGAGAAGGCCTGTCCATCGCCGAGGGCGAAG
>CAYIQK010000274.1:0-1535 GCA_964365515.1 uncultured Planctomycetales bacterium
GACAAAGTAGGACAGTCACAGAACACACGCCATTCCATGCGGTTAAATGATGTTTAGAATTCGCATCATGCGGCATCGCACAAACCTAGGGGGACCCAAACCGATAACGCGCATTGCCTCACATTCAATATTACCGAGGCAATATGCGGTGCATTTGAAAAAGTTGCATATTTACAATGATGTGGTATACTTCTTGCTATGCAAATCATCCCCCAACAAATTCAAAGGCAAATTCTTGCCCCCTTGATGCAGCAGTCCATTGAGATTCTGATGCTTCCGCTCCTGGATCTGAATCTCTCGATTGAACAAGAACTTCAGAACAATCCCCTCCTGGAAATCAACGAAGAAAACCCCGAACCACTTTCCAGCGAGACCGCGGATCAAGAATTTCTACGCCGTCTCGATGATTGGGCCGGATCCCTGCGGGATCTCCCATTCCCTGAACATTTCACGGATGATGAGATCGTTGAAGAACGGCCTGTCAAGACCGAAGTCTCGCTGGAAGACAGCTTGATGCGGCAGGTTCATGTGGAATTTACCGATCCTTCGGATATCCAAATCGGCGAATGCATTATCGGCAACTTGGATGAGGACGGCTATTTGAAAGCAACCATCGAGGAGATCGCTCAATCAGCACACGCGGCCGATGCCGAACAGGTGGAACGTGTCTTAAGCGTGATCCATGGGTTTGAACCCTGCGGAATCGCCGGCAGGACGCTTGGCGAATGCCTGCTCATACAGATGAAGGACAAAGACTGCGAAAACAAAGATTTGGTTTTAAGGATCATCCAAAACCATCTCAATGAACTCGGATGTAAAAAATACCGCGATATCATCAAAGCCACAGAAAGTTCCTTAGATGAGGTCAAGAAAGCGGCTCATGTGATCGCGACATTGGAGCCCAGACCCGCCAGAAACCACCGCCCCGTTAAAGCGCACATCTTTATCAAGCCGGATGTGTTGATCGCCGAAGGCAATGACAGCGAATACAAAATCGAGATCAACAAGGAAGGCATCCCCTCCTTGCGGATCAGCGCCCGCTATCGGGATTTGCTCCATCAAAAGAATTTGAGTCCGCAGGATCGAGAATTCATTGCGGACAAACTCAAAAAGGCCGTGAATTTTGTCCGTAGCATTGAACTGCGGGGCCATACCTTGCGCAAAATCACTGAGTATATATTAGAGAAACAAGGAAGTTTTTTTGAACACGGCAGTCAGGCCCTTGTTCCCATGACCTTGAAAGACGTGGCCCAGGCGATCGGCCGCAACGAATCGACCATCAGCCGGGCTGTTCAGGATAAATTTGTGGATACGCCCCAGGGGGGGATCCTCGCCATGAAGTTTTTCTTTTCGCAAGGCCTGCCGGAGACCGACAACGGCACATCGGTGGCCTCCCGCAGTGTCAAGGAAGAGATCAAGACGATGATTCGGGAGGAAGACAAATCCTCCCCCCTTTCCGACCAAGAAATTCAGGAACATTTTACGCGAAGACGCATGCAAATTGCCCGACGGACAGTCAGCAAATACCGCCTCGG
>CAYIQK010000275.1:0-1511 GCA_964365515.1 uncultured Planctomycetales bacterium
GGCCGGTTGGGCGCCAAGCGAGTCAGAAATTTTAACGAAGTCTCGCCCGGATATTCAAAGAAACTGGCTGTCAACGAGGCGCGGCGATGCGGCGGTTGTGTCCGGACCATGTGCGCGCAGGGGTGCCCCTTGGGGATTGACATCCCGGGTTTTATCCGTTTGATCCGCGAAGGCGATACAAACTCCGCGCTTGAACTCATCAAGCGGCAGAATCCTTTTCCGGCGGTTTGCGGGCGCGTCTGCGGTGCGCCATGCGAGTCGTCGTGTGTCTTGACTTCTTCTGAGAGTGATTCCATAAAAGTTGAGGGGCCGACAGGGATCCGTGCCCTGGAGCGTTACGCGGCAGACTTCGGAAAATCGAATCCGGCAAAGAAAAAACAGCCGCCCACAGGAAAGAAAGCGGCGATTGTGGGATCCGGCCCGTCGGGATTAACAGCCGCCGCGGTCTTGGCCCGCGGGGGATATCGCTTGAGTGTCTTTGAATTGTTGGATAAACCCGGCGGTGTCCTGCGTTACGGCATACCTGGATTCCGCCTTCCCAGGAAAGTTTTGGATTCTGAAATCAATGAAATTAAATCTTTGGGTGTTGACATCATCACCAACTGTTACGCCAGCAAGACCGTAACCTTTGAAGACCTTTGGAAGGAAGGATTCAAGGCCGTCCTGATCGCGACGGGGGCAGGCATTCCAAAGTTTTTGGATATTCCCGGCACAAATTTAGGCGGCGTTTATTATGGGGAAGAATTTCTCATGCGGGTGAATTCGTTGGGAAAAAATGCCGCGTTCTTATTGAGCTTTCCTTTTCCAACTTCAAATCTCCCGCCAGCGTCAAAGAACTCCAAGGGAGATTTGAAGTTATGTTTACTAAGAGGAAGCTCAATAACCCAGAGCATTCATTGTCCGTTCGGAACAAAGGTTGTGGTCATTGGATCAGGCAACATGGCTTTGGATTGCGCGCGGGCGGCCGTGCGTTTGGGTGCTGAAGTGACGTTGTTATCCTCCCAGCCGACGGATGACCGCCTGACGGTCAGAAAGGAAAGCGAGTACGCTCAAGAGGAAGGCGTGCATTCGGAGGTGATGGTGAAGGTCACAGGGGTTCTCGGCGGCCCCAACAACTTTGTCAGCGGCGTGAAATGTCTGCGGTTAGATTACGCCGACATTCAGGGGAAGGGGCAGTGGGAGCTTGCATCTGTCCCTGATTCTGAATTCACCCTTGAGGCCGATACGGTCATTCTTGTCAACGGTCATACGCCCAATACGCTGATCAGCCGTGGTGGATCGGGATTGAAGCTCAATGACGACGGGACGATCTGGGTGGATGCCCAAAACTCAATGACGTCTTTGGAGGGCGTGTTCGCCGCCGGGAATGTCGCGACAAACTCGGGCGGTCTGGTTCAGGCCATGGCATCCGGGAAAAAGACCGCCGAGCGCATGGATCAATATTTGAAGACTGCACATTGAGAAAAATTCAGTTTTGTGGATTGGCAGGGTGGATATGAGCGGACGGATGA